>JAJEBJ010000101.1 GCA_022822575.1 Alphaproteobacteria bacterium
GGTCCCGCTCCACGATTCGAACGCCCTGCGCGAGGCCATCGGGCCTGAGACGGCGGCCATCCTGCTGGAACCGGTCCAGGGTGAAGGCGGCATCACCCCGGTCAGCCACACGTTTCTCGAGATGGTCCGCAGCGCGGCTGACGAATTCGGTCTGCTTGTGATCTACGACGAGGTCCAGTGTGGCATGGGTCGCACGGGCCGGCTGTTCGCCCATGAATGGAGCGGCATTGCGCCCGATATCATGGCTGTGGCAAAGGCTCTGGGTGGCGGATTTCCCATTGGCGCCTGTCTGGCGACCAGCGAAGCGGGTGAAGCCCTGGTGCCGGGAAGCCATGGATCCACATTTGGCGGCAATCCGCTCGCCACGGCCGTCGGCAATGCCGTGCTCGACGTCATGCTGGAAGAGGGCTTCTTCGAATCGGTTCGCGCGAGGGCCGATCGGCTCCGGCGTGGTGTGGAGGAGATCGTTGCGCGCCACCCCGCAGTCCTCGATCACGTGCGCGGGCTGGGCTTCATGCTGGGCATCAGGAGTCATGTGCCGGCGGTCGACGTCGTTGCCGCCATGAACCGCCGACATGTGCTGACAGTGCCGGCGGGTGACAACATGATCCGCTTCCTGCCGCCACTCGTGGTGACCGACGAGGAGGTCGATGTGGCCCTCGAAGCGCTGGACGGAACGGCGGGCGATCTCGCGCCATGAAACCGGTGCGCCATTTCCTCGACATTTCGGAACTCGGGGAACGTGATCTGCGCGCCATGCTCGAGAGTGCCCGTGACCTCAAGCGGCGCTGGCGCGAGAACGACCGGCCGCGGCCGCTCCTCGACATGGTCCTTGCCACCATCTTCGAGAAGCCGTCCACCCGCACGCGGGTGTCGTTCGATGTCGCCATGCGCCAGCTCGGCGGCCATGTCATCAACCTGGCGCCAGGCGACATGCAGCTTGGCCGCGGCGAGTCGGTTGCCGACACGGCGCGGGTGCTCTCCCGCTACGTCGATGCCATCATGATTCGCACGACGGATCACGCAAAGATGCTCGACCTGGCGCGCCACGCCACGGTGCCCGTGATCAACGGCCTGACGGACCGCACCCATCCCTCGCAGCTGATGGCCGATGTCATGACCGTCGAGGAACACCTGGGGCCGATCTCGGAAAGGACCGTCGCCTGGGCCGGCGACGGCAACAACATGGCCTGTTCGTGGATTCATGCGGCAGCGCGTTTCGGCTTCGAATTGCGCATCGCCTGCCCGCCCCGCTACCGGCCCCCGGAGGAGGTCATCGACTGGGCTCTTGCACATGATGCGCGTGTGCACGTCGTCGATACTCTCGATGAGGCTGTCCGGAATGCGGATTGCGTGGTGACCGACACGTGGGTTTCCATGAGTGATGAGCGCGTCCGGACCGGGGACGTTGACACGACAGCGCTTGAGGCGTTTCGCATCGACGCCAGGGCCATGACGCTTGCCCGTAACAACGCCATTTTCATGCATTGCATGCCCATGTACCGGGGCAGGGAGGTGTCCGTGGACGTTGCCGACGGGCCCCAGTCTGTGGTGTTCGACGAGGCGGAGAACAGGTTGCATGCCCAGAAGGCGATCCTGGGATGGTGCATGACCTGAACATTACCGGCAGGGATGACGCGATCCAGCCCTTCAACCTGGGCCGGCTCCATCTGGGCGGACGCCTGGTGCGCCTCGGTCCGGCGCTCGACAGGATTCTCAGCCAGCATGACTATCCGGAAGCGATTTCAAGGGTGCTGGGAGAACTGATCACGATTACCGTGGTGCTCGGTGCCGGTCTCAAGTTTGAGGGACGAATGACCGCCGAAACCCGGGGTGACGGACCTGTTCACCTGCTTGTCGCCGACTACACCAGTGGCGGAGACGTGCGTGCCTACGCAGGATTCGACCGGCAACGCCTGGGGTCCGGCGTATCCCAACTTTCCGGTCTGGTCGGCAAGGGTATCCTCGTGATGACGGTCGATCAGGGTTCTAAGAGTGATATCTATCAGAGCGTAGTCGAACTCGATGGATCGGACCTCGCCGATTGCATGCGCGGGTTCTTCCGGCAGTCGGACCAGATCGACACAGCTCTGGAGGTGGCCGTGAAACGCCAGGCAGGGTGCTGGCGCAGCGGTGCCATTGCCCTGCAGCGGATCGCCGAACTCGGGCCCGGAGACGAGCCGGTCGCGCTGGCTGAGCGGGAGGATGCCTGGAACACCACGATGGTCCTGTTGAGTTCGGTGACCGCGGGAGAGTTGACCGACCCATTCCTCACCTCCCGGGATCTGCTGTACCGTCTCTTTCACGACATCGGCGTGAGGGTCCATGAACCGAAGGATGTCCGCTTTGCATGCAGCTGCTCGCAAACAAGGGCGCTGACGATGCTGCGCCGTCTTCCGGCCGACAGTATCGACGAGTACGTGGTGGACGGCGAGATCGAGGTGGTGTGCAAGTTCTGCAACCGGCGCCAGGTCTTCACGCCCGGTGACGTGATGCAGGCGCCGGCCTCGAATCCGAGCTGATGATGATGTCCTGCCGCAGAACCTTCCTTGCGCTCTCCGCGGGCGCTCTCCTTGCCGGCTGCACGCCTCGGCCGGTTGTCAGCACCCTGCCGGCGATCGGCTTTGCCTCGCCGGCAACGCTGCCCCTGGACGTGGCGGCCGTCACATTCGCAAGCGGGATTGCCGATGGTGCCGTCGCCGCGCCTGCGCGGGACATGAGATTTGATCTTTCCGAATGGCCTGACGACGTGGTGAGGCGCTGGTCGCGGGAACGACTCCGGGCGGCCGGAGACTGGGGAGAGGCGCGTGTCATCCTCCTGGAAAGCCGGTTTGTTGCCGTCCCACTCGATACGGCCGAGACGCTGGAGAGCCTTTTCACGGACGAGCAGTCGGTTGCCTTCGAAGGGTCGCTGGCGGTCAGGATCGAGATTGTCGATCACCCCTCGGGAGACGGTTTCGCCGAGGCTCGGAGCTATCGCAGGCGAACCGTTCCCGAAAGCCTGTCGGTCGTGGAGCGCGAGGAGACGCTCCATGCCCTGTTCCAGAACGTTGTCACGGCCCTCGACGAACGGCTCGAGGAAGAGATGGCGGAGCACCTGTGGCGCTGGATCATGAGGCCCTGACCCTCTCCTCGTCGAGGACTCGGCCTCACCGGCCGTTGTGTATTGTCAGAGCGGTGGGTGGAGGCGGGTGAATCCGGTTGCCTCTTCGTAGGCGAAGGCGACCTGCAGGGCGAGAAGGTCGCGCCCGGGAGGGGCAATCACCTGCAGTCCCCGGGGAGTGCCGGAATCGGAGAAGCCACAGGGGACAGTGGTTGTCGGCAGACCCACCAGGGGAGACACGTAGAGCAGGGTCCAGTCGACCAAGTCACCGGCCATGTCGTCATCGAAGCCGATGGCGTCGCACGGATCGTCAGGCCAGAGCAGGACGTCGTGGTCCTGAAAGGCGCGGACAAGGTCGGCCCAGACCCGGTGGCGGCAGGTCTCCGCTTCGAGAATGTCCCTGCCGGTCATGGCCTCGGCTGTTTCTGCGCGCTGCAGGAGGACCGGGTCAACGCCCGGACCGCCGACAGCACCGACATCGCGGGCCAGGCGCTGCTCGCAAAGACGGCGGCTCATGTCGGAAACGCCACCTACATCGATATCGCACCGTGCCAGGCGAGCTCCGAGACCGCTGAAGACCTCAAGTCCCGTCATGAAGGTGTTGCGGATGGAAGGATCGATATCGAGCGACCCGTGATCGCAGCTCCAGCCGATGCGGAGGCCCGAGAGATCGATGGCCAGATCGACCGGACCGGCCGGAAAGGGAGCGGCCACGACCACCGGAGAACGTGGGTCGGGGCCGGCCAGGGCAGAGAGGAAGAGAGCCGCATCCGCCACTGATCTCGCCATGGGTCCCGGTGAATTCATGTTGTGCCAGTAGAGGGGATTGGGAACATCCGGCACCATCCAGGACGTCGGGCGATGGCCGACGACGTTGCACCATGCGGCCGGGTTGCGCAGGGATCCTCCGATGTCGGAGCCGTCGGCCAGCGATACCATGCCGGCTGACAGTGCCGCGGCGCTGCCGCCGCTGGATGCACCGGGACACAGCCGGGTATCCCAGGGGTTGCGCGTTGCGCCGAACACCGGGTTGTCGCAGGTGTTGCGTGCCATCGTGAACTCGGGCGTGTTGAGCTTGCCGAGGATGATGGCGCCGGCGCGCCGTTCGCGCTCGACGACGAGGTGATCATGATCCGGCACGTGGCTGGCGAAGGCCTGTGAACCCCAGGTGGTGCGGATTCCCCGTGTGGCGAAGCAGTCCTTCACACCGACGGTGAGCCCGTGGAGGACGCCTTCGGCGTTTCCCTTTGCCCGTTCCTCGTCCTTTTTCCTCGCCTCGTCGCGGGCCTGATCGGCTTCCAGGGTGACGAAGGCGTTGATTTCCGGGTTGCTCCTGATGATGCGGGCGATCTGGGCATCGACGAGTTCGAGCGAGGACAGCGCACCCTTATCAAGCAGGCGCTTGTGTTCCAGGGCCGTCATATGACAGAGGTCGGTCATGAGAGGCGGGCCATGAGCCGGCGCAGGAAGGCGTGGCACGCCTCCACCTGTTCCAGGGCGATGAACTCGTTCGGCTGATGTGCCTGGGCGATGTCGCCGGGACCGCACACCACGGCAGCGTAGCTGTTCTCCTGGAAGATGCCGGCTTCGGTACCGAATGACGCCTGGGACGTGCTGTTGGCGCCGGTCAGCTGAAGGGCGAGCTCGGTTGCCGCCGAAGCGCTGTCCGGCCTGAGCGGCGGCACCCTGGAGCCAATTGTCGTGGTGATGTCGCAATCCGGGTGGCGCGCCTTCATGTCGTCGCGCAACTGATCGAGACGCGAAAAGGCCCGATCTTCGATCTCCTTCGGATCGTCCGTCGGCATGGTGCGAAAGTGCCAGTCGACATGACAGTCCTGGGCGATGATGTTGCTGGCGGTTCCGCCGTTGAGAATGCCCACCTGGATGGTGGTGTAGGGTGGCACGAACCCGAGGTCGGGACGGGCCCGGGTCTGGTATTCCTCGAAGAGGTCATCGAGAAAGGCGACGAATCGGCCGGCGGCATGGGTGGCGCTCACCCCGATGTGTGTGGCGCTGGAATGGGCCGGCACTCCCCTGACGTGCGTGTGGAACACGGCGATCCCCTTGTGGGCATCCACCACCTCCATCAGTGTCGGCTCGCCGATGATGACGGCCGAGGGGCGGAGGTCACGACGCTTGAGTTCGCCAATGAGTCCGTGGACACCGAGGCAGCCGACCTCCTCGTCATAGGAAAAGGCAAAGTGAATGGGGCGCTTGAGTCCGCAGGCGAGAAACTCAGGCACGCAGGCGAGGGCAGCGGCGATAAAGCTCTTCATGTCACTGGTGCCGCGGCCGAAGAGCTTGCCGCCTTCTTCGTGGACCTCGAAGGGATCAGTGTCCCAAGGCTGACCATCGACCGGCACCACGTCCGTATGCCCAGAGAGCACCACGCCGCCCTCCCGGTCGGGTCCCAGGGTCGCGAAGAGGTTCGCCTTGCGGCGTTCGTCGTCGTGAACGAGGGTGCTCGCAATTCCGTGCGATTCCAGGTAGTCCGCGATCCAGTGGATCATCTCCAGGTTCGAGCGGTGGCTCGTGGTGTCAAAGGCGATCAGGCGGCGGATCATGTCGACCGGTGTCATGGTCACTCTCTCCAGAAATCAGGTGTCACAAGGACGAGGAGGGTCAGAAACTCGAGTCGGCCCAGGAGCATGCCGACGCACAGAAGGAGTTTCGCAGTATCGGGAAGCTCCGAATAGTTGCCATGTGGTCCGATCACGGGGCCAAGCCCCGGTCCGATGTTGGCGAGCGCGGCCACTGCCCCCGACGCGCTGGTTATGAAATCGAGGTCGTGAGCCGCCAGACCGGCGGTCAGCAGGAAGAATCCGGCGACAAAGATGACCAGGAAGGTCGCTACGGACTGCGCCACGCCATCGCTGATGCGCACATCGTTGTAATGGGCGATGAACACCCCGTGCGGCTGGATGAGTCGCCGGAGCTGGATGTAGAGCAGGGCGGCGAGAACGTGGACACGGAACATCTTGATGCCACCGGCCGTCGAACCGGTACATCCACCCAGGAAAAGGAGAATGAAGAAGATGGCGACGGCAAAGCCGCCCCAGGCGCCAAAATCCTCTGTCGTGTACCCGGTGCTCGTGGCGATGGCGACGACATTGAACGACACCTCCCGCAGCACATCCCAGGAGAACGTCACGTCGCCGGTCTGGATGGAGCGGTAGACGGTCAGGAGGGCAATGACGGCGATGATGATGCTCATGAAGAGACGGAGCTGGACATCGCGCCAAAGCGGGGCGAAGTGGCCACGCGTCATCTGCATGTAGATGACGAAGGGCAGGGCGCCCAGGATCATGAATACCATGGCGACGAGCTCGACCGCCTGATTGTCGAAGTGACCGATGGAGCCGTCATGGGTGGAGAAACCGGCGGTGGACACCGTGGTCATGGCATGGGCCAGGGCATCGAAGGTCGACATGCCGGCGGCCCAGTAGGCAAGGAAGCACAGCACCGAGAACACGGCATAGATGATCGTGATGACGGCGGCGATACGCACGGTGCGTGGCAGCATCTTCTCCTGGTCGGACGACTCCGTGCTGAAGAGCTGCATGCCGGCAATGCGCAGCATGGGCAGCACGGCAACGGCCGTGACGATGATGCCGATGCCGCCCAGCCACTGGAGCAGGGCCCGCCACAGCAGGATTCCGGTCTGCCTCGACTGCAGGTCGGTGACGACCGTGGCGCCGGTCGTCGTCAGTCCCGCTGTCGCCTCGAACAGGGCGTCGGCGTAGTCGAGTCCGAGATCGGCAAAGGCGAAGGGCAGCGCGGCGAAGGCACACAGCACGATCCATGAGACGGCCGTCAGGAGAAAGGCCTGGCGCACGCTCAGTCCCGAGGCGCTCGTGAGGTTGGTGAGAAAGAGCGCCATGCCGACGAAGAGCGTCAGCGAACCGGCGCCGAGGAACACCAGCCAGTCATCATGCCCTTCGACAAGGTCCGCCGTCATCGGCAGGAACATGGCCACGGCGAGCATGGCAAGGAGGATGCCGGCAACCTGCAGAATGGGCCTGATGTCGATCACGGACGTGTTCCGCTCTTCGAGGGTCCGGCGTCTTCTATGTCGACATCCCCGCTACGGGATTGCCGATATAGGCCAGAAACTCGCGGCGCGTCGCCGACTTGATGCGGAAGTCGCCAAGCATGCGGCTGGTCACCATGGTGACGCCTGGCTTGTGGACGCCGCGTGTGGTCATGCAGTGATGGGTGGCCTCGATGACGACGCCCACGCCCCTTGGCTCGAGGATGTCGTTGATGGTGTCCGCGATCTGCGCCGTCAGGCGCTCCTGGATCTGCAGACGCCGAGAATAGATCTCCACCATGCGGGCCAGTTTGGAGATGCCGACGACACGCGAGCGAGGCATGTAGGCGATATGGCACTGGCCGATGACGGGGGCGAGGTGGTGTTCGCAGTGGGATTCGAAGCGGACATTCCTGAGGGCGATCATCTCGTCATAGCCTTCGGTCTCGTCGAAGGTCCTCGCGAGGAAGGCGGCCGGATCCATGCCATAGCCGGTAAACCACTCGCGATAGGCGTTCACCACGCGCGACGGAGTGTCCAGCAGACCGTTGCGATCCGGGTCGTCCCCGGCCCAGCGTATCAGTGTCCTGACCGCCTCCTCAGCCTCTTCGCGGGAGGGGCCGTCCTTGCAGGATTCACTCACGTCTCGACTCCCCCGACCACTTGGCAGGCCGGCCCCTCATATCCCCTGGCGAACGAGGGTTCAATTGATCCGCCGGGCCTGCCAGGGGCTGTCCAGGGAAAAGGCAGGGACCACGGCGTCGAACATCTCCCCCGATTCGGCCTGCATCTGGTAGGTCCCGGCCATGATGCCCGATGGCGTCGAAAGCGGCGTCCCGGACGTGTATTCGAAGGATTCACCAGGCTGGAGGACTGGCTGCTCCCCTACGACACCGGGCCCCTGCACCTCCTGGAGCCGCCCCCGTCCGTCGGTGATCTTCCAGTGGCGGGTCAGAAGCTGCACGGTTTCCTCGCCCTCGTTGACGATCCTGACCTGGTAGGCCCACACGAAGTGGCTGCTGTCCGGCTCGGACTGACTCTCGAGGTAGACCGGGTTGACCGAGATGCGCACACCGCGGGTCACTTCTTCATACATGGTCCATCTCTCCGGACAGGCGACAGGGACAACGGTGCAGCGGTCGGCATGTCGGGTCAACCCATGCAGTGTGCCGGTTGCAGCGTCTTGGGAGTCCGGAATAGAGTGACCGAGAGCGGGTGTAGTTCAATGGCAGAACGAAAGCTTCCCAAGCTTTAGACGAGGGTTCGATTCCCTTCACCCGCTCCACTCATGACGATTGACTGTAGAGTCCGAGCAGTTCGGCCTTCTGTCGCACCAGCGCCAGAATGATGTCGATCGTCGGCGTGGGATTTCCGGCGATCTCACCCAGTTCCTGAACCGAGGAAACCAGCGCATCGATCTCCATGGGCCGGCCCTGTTCGAGATCCTGGAGCATGCTTGTGCGGTGCGCACCGACGGCCCCGGCTCCATCGATCCGCCTGTCCACGTCGATGGCGAACCGTACCCCCAGGGTTTCCGCGACCGTGCGGGCTTCCGTCATCATCGTGCGGCACAGTTGGCGGACGTCCGGATCGCCGGCCATCTCTTCAAGAGTGGCGCCGGTCAATGCGGAGACCGGATTGAAGCAGAGATTGCCCCACAGCTTCACCCAGATGTCGTCACGAATCCTTGTTCGCACCGGCGCCTTGAGCCCGTTCTCGCGCATCATCAGCGCCAGGTTGCGCGTGCGCTCAGTGGCTTCGCCCGATGGCTCTCCAAGGAAGAAGCGATCGCCGGCCAGATGACGCACCACGCCGGGAGCGGCGATCTCGCATGCCGGAAACACGACGCACCCGATGGCGCGTTCGGGGCCAATGCCGTCCCACTGAACGTCACCGGGATCGACACTCCGGAGGCGATGGTCGCTCCACGCACCGTCAAGACCGTGAAAGTACCACCACGGAACCCCGTTGACGGCCGTCACGACAGCCGTCTCGGGTGCCAGCATGGCCTGCATGGGTCCGACAACCGCGGGCACCGAGTGAGCCTTGAGGGTGATGATGACGTAGTCCTGCGGTCCGGCATCCCGCGGGTCGTCAGTGGCCCTGATGCGGCGGGTCTGCCGCCCGTCCGCCGACTCCAGGGTCAATCCGTCCTTCCGGATGGCCTCGAGGTGTGGTCCACGGGCAATGAGCGTGATCTCGGCACCGCTCCCGGCAAGCATGAATCCAAGGTAGCCGCCGATGGCACCGGCGCCGTAGATCGCGATTCTCATGGCGCGAGTCCGAGTTTTGCGGCAAGTCCTATGCGTTGCAGTTTGCCGGTTGCTCCCTTGGGAATCTCATCGAGGATGACAACCTTGCGGGGAACCTTGAAGGCGGCAAGGCGTGCGCCTGCAAAGGACCGCAGCGATGCCTCTGATGGAGTCTCTTCGTCCTTGGGCACGATGGCAACGGCGACCTCTTCGCCGAGCGTGGCGTGGGGGACGGCGAATGTGACCGCCTGATCGACAGCGGGGTGTGTCATCAGGACCTCGTCCACCTCAAGGGGGCTGATCTTCTCGCCTCCCCGGTTGATGATCTCCTTTAGGCGCCCGGTGAGCCACAGATAGCCCCTGTCATCGAGCAGGCCCTGATCGCCCGTGCGGAACCAGCCATCGACGAAGGCCGTTCCGTTGGCGGCATCGTTGTTCTCGTAGCCACGGGTGACATTGGCGCCGCGGATGACGACCTCGCCGGTCTCTCCGGCTGGAAGGAGACGACCGTCCTCTTCATCCATGATCGCCACCTCCGGCCCTGCGGCTATGCCCACCGAGCCGGCATGCCTTGGGGCCGGGGGAAGAGGATTGGACGTCATCTGATGGGATGCCTCGGTCATGCCGTAGGATTCGATCACCGGGCAGCCGAAGGTCATCTCGAGTTCTTCCATGACTCGCGACGGCAGCGATGCCGATGATGACCGGATGAGCCGCAGATTCATGGAGGCCAGCGTCGTGGCGTTGCGTGGCGCACGGGCGAGAATCGCCTGGTGCATGGTGGGAACGGCCGTGTACCAGGTGGGCCGGACATCCTCGCACCAGGAGAAGAACTTCAAGGGATTGAATCCCGGGGCACAGTGAACGCTGGCGCCGGCCCGCATGGTCGACAGCACGGCCCCCACAAGTCCGTGAATGTGGAAAAGGGGCATGACGTTGAGAGTCCGGTCATCGGGAGACAGCGAGAGGCTCCGTGCGATGTTCGCGGCCGAGGCGGCGAGATTGTCCCGCGACAGGGGCACGATCTTGGGCCGCGACGTGGTTCCCGAGGTGTGGAGAACGAGCGCCGTCCCGGCATCGTAGGTGACCGCGCGGCGACCCGGTTCCTCGCGCAAGCGCAAGGTGAAGGCGCCGGCTCTCGCGTCCTCGCTGGCGCAAGCCTCCGCCAGTCCCATGCCCAGATCGCGCGCCACGGCGATAGCGTCGGACTTGGACCCTTCCTCGACAATCAGCAGCCTGGCATCGAGATCCTCGAGATAGAACCTGAATTCGTCCGCGCGATAGGCCGGATTGAGCGGTGCGGCGGTGAGACCTGAGGCAACGCCGAGAAAGGCCGAGGCCATCTCGGGACCATTGGGAAGGACGAGGGCGATGCGGTCGCCTTCGGCGAGACCGGCATGACCGAGAATGTCCCGGGTATCGGAGATCTGTTCTGCAAGGCCGCGATAGCTCATCGCATGGCGTCCTGGAGCACCGATGGCCGGAGCATCGGCCGCGCCCATGAGGTCGATCATCACGCTTGCCCGAGTCGTTCCTGGCGGGCCGATTCGATCATCGGGCCAAGGACCTTGTCGTGAAACCTGTCGCAGCCGATGCAGAGATTCCGGTAGGAACGGCCTTGCGGGGTGTCAATCTGCGACTCGGCGAGGAAACGCTCCGTTGACCAGCCGAATGCGTGTCCCATCGTCTCCGGCTTCCCCCGGTTGATGGCCTTGTAGACCGGATGATCGCGCAGGCTGTCGATGATGTCATCGAGGCGTTCGTGGACGAGATTGCCGATGGGAAGGCGCGTCTTGAGGCAACAGGGATAGACATCTCCGGTGGGTTCGATGGAGACCTCCGAGCCTGTCCGGCCCCTCTCGAGAAAATTCAGTCCGCCGGACCAGGCATTGCAGAAATTGTCCTCCATGCCGGCACGCGACAGGCCGTTCTTCCAGGCGCGTCCGCGAGGCCACAGCTTGCCGATCCAGGTACCCTCGTTGGCTCCGAAGATGTTGAAGAGAGGCGGGCTGTCATCACCGGGGAGCCCGTTCCCGGCTTCGCGCACGCCCGCGGCCTCGAACATGGCGAGCAGCTTTTCGCGCAGGGCCCTGGCACGATCGGGACGATTGATGCCGACATGGTAACTGTCGAAGCCCGAGATCGAGACCGTGCTCACGTTCCTGGCGAGGAGTTCGTCAAGAATGCGTGGCGTCAGGCGGTCTCCTGTTGTCTGCACGACGAGATGCACCGCGCCGTGATAGCGCGAAGCGATGGCTTCCAGGGCCGGATAGAGCACGGACTTGCGGACCGGCTCCAGCAGCACCTCGCCTCCCGAAACGATGATGCGCCCCTTCACCATTTCTCCGGTGGGGGCGGTGACCATCATGCTTTCGGGAAGATGATCGATGATCCGGGGAACGTTGGTCTGCGACTGCTCCACCACCTGCTTGAGTTCGTCCCGGACATAGGGGCGGAAACGGTCGTCATAGCAATGACGACAGCGCCGGTGGCACAGCCACGTCAACACAAAGTAGATCGATTCCATGCGTTGCCGCCCGATGCACTGGGGGAGGGGCTCATATGACCTGCATTTCCCCTGTGACGCAACATCGTGCAGGTGCGGCCGTTGCGCGGGCGTGACGCTGTACAGATTCCTGTCGGTCTCTTGCCACAGTTCTGACGCAACATGTTTCGGCTGCAAAAAGCGACGCACCGCGAAGTGCCGGAGCGCCCGGATTCCGGCTGCATCCCTTCAAGGGCCACCGTGCGTGCCAATGGAGCATTCGCGTTTGCCGAATGGCAAGGCGAGGATGTCGGGGAACACGGCACCAGCGCCACCGGACGGGGCACCGTCCTGGCCGCTGCCGTTTGCCCGTTTCGGACAAGCGTCACGCCGTCCGGTACGCGACGCAGGGTGGGTGACGTGGACTGATGCACCTGCTGTGGCATGAAATCCAGGCTCACGTTCTTGGCGAGTAACACAATGCATGTTGACAAATCCGCATATAAAGCGGATAAACGCCTATGCTTTATGATCGTCGATCCACCCTGTCCGGTTATGTGGCCGGTCTGCTCTCCACGGGTCGTACGACCTTCACCTCCGACGAGGCCGAGCAGGCGCTGGGCGTCGGGCACGGTGCGTTTCTGGATGCCGCGGAACGGTTACAGCGTCGCAAGGCGTTGTTCAATCCGCGACAGGGCTTCTATGTCGTCGTCCCGCCGCAGTTCGCGTCATGGGGAGCGCCACCGCCAGCCTGGTACATCGACTCGCTCATGTACCGCGAAGGTCCGGCCTACTACGTTGGACTACTCAAGGCGGCCGAATTGCATGGAGCGACGCACCAGGCGGTCATGGAGTATCAGATCGTCACGGAGAAGCGCCTGCCGAGGATCCGCGCCGGCCGCAGCATGATTGTCTTCTACTTCCGCAAGGATATGGAAGCGGTGACGATGGGAATCGAGGACCGCAAGACCGATACCGGCGCAATGAAGGTCTCGTCTGCCGCGCTGACCGCCCTCGACCTGCTTCGTTATCCGCAGGCGTCAGGCGGCATGGACAATGTCGCCACGGTCCTCTCCGATCTCGAACGCAAGATCGACCCTGAGCAGCTTGCCGCATTGTCAAAGGTCGTGGCGCGGCCCGTTGTGCAGCGTCTGGGGTATCTTCTGGACCATCTCGGCAAAGGCGAACTGACGGGGCCGATGCAGGAGTCCCTATGGGCACGCGGGTCTTTGCCCTGGACCGAGCTCGACCGGCAGGAGGCAAAGGACCCGGATTTCACGCCCAAGCTGCTCCAGCGCGATGTCCGATGGCGGATCGTTGCGCGCCGTCTGCCTCAGGTCGACGCATGATCCCGATGCAGAACATCGTTGCCTGGGGCAATGTGGTTCCCTGGGCCGATCAGAGACAGGTCGAACAGGGCCTCATTATCGGCCGTGCTCTGGTGGAGATCTTCTCCGACAACATGCTGCACGCAGCATTACGGGTTCGCGGCGGGACGGCGCTCAACAAGCTGCATTTCCCGAAGCCGATGCGCTATTCCGAGGATATCGACCTGGTCCGGACTTCCGGCGGACCGATCGGTCCCATCCTTGATCGGCTGCGTGTCGTTCTGGAGCCATGGTTGGGGCGAGGGCGATTCGATCAGAGTTCTGTTGCGCCGAAGTTTCGCTTCCGGGTCGATGCTGAAGACGGCAGTGGCGTGCCGATCCGGCTGAAGGTCGAGATCAACACCCGCGAGACCCAGGCCTTCGACGGCCCGGCGTCGTTGCCGTTGAT
>JAJEBJ010000020.1 GCA_022822575.1 Alphaproteobacteria bacterium
ATCAGGCGCGAATCCGGCGCTGCGGTGGCCATCAACGATGGCGATGTGCTGCGCCACCACGATCTTGCGAAGGTGGACGTGACGGCAGAGGGCGGCAGACCCGTCATCAGCATCTTCCAGGTGATGAAGCCGGCCACCCTCCCTTTCCGGCTGCGACTCATGGAGCGCCACCTCCTGTCGAGTCAGGCCTTCGTGCCGCTTGCCGGATCAACCTATCTCGTCGCCGTGGCGCCACCTGGACCGCAACCGGGGACTGACGCCGTACGCTGCTTCGCGGCGCGCGACGGCACAGGAATCAACCTTCATCCGGGGGTCTGGCACCACCCTCTCATTGCCCTTGAAGCCAGCGACTTCCTGGTGATCGACAGGGGCACCACATTCGACGAGGACTGCGAGACCATGTCACTCTCCGATAACGACATTCTGGTGACCTGAAGTGATGAACGACGACTTCGCCTCTCGCTGGCCCAACCTGGCGGACAGCCGCCTTGGCGCCGTGGCGCTTCACGCCAGCGACGCATGGTTCGCGCCCGCCGAACGCATGCTGCAGGCGACACCTGCCGAGTTTCATGCCGGTCGATACGACGATCACGGCAAGTGGATGGACGGCTGGGAAACACGGCGCAAGAGGACGACTGGTCACGATTTCTGCATCGTCAGGCTTGCCGGGTGCGGACGCATCAGGGGGGTCGATATCGACACCAGCCACTTCACCGGGAACTATCCTCCGTCGGCCTCCATCGATGCCTGCCGGAGCGATGGTGATCCCGATGAGGCGGCCGAGTGGCGCGAAATCCTTCCGCCGGTGCCGCTCACGGGGGATTCCCACCATCTCCACGCCGTCGCGCATGACGGCCCGTGGACCCACGTCCGCCTCAACATCTACCCCGACGGCGGCATCGCGCGGTTGCGCGTCTATGGTTCCTTTGCCCGTGACTGGCAGGCGGGCGCCGAGGCCGATCTCGCCGCCATCGAGAATGGTGGCTGGCTGGTGGCCTGCAGCGACCGGCACTACGGCTCGCCCGCCAACATTCTCTACCCGGGAACGGGCGCCAACATGGCGGAGGGCTGGGAAACCAGCCGGAGGCGGGTGCCCGGCAACGAGTGGGCACTCTTCCGTCTCGCCTGTCCCGGTGTCATCTCGCGGGTCGTGGTCGACACCACCCATTTCAAGGGCAACTTCCCTGACCGTTGTTCCATCCAGGCGGCCCTGCACGAAGCAGACGATTCGTCCGCCGTCGCCTCATCCCTCTACTGGAGCGATCTTCTCGGGGAGCAGAAACTCGCCATGGACCAGGTCCATGTCTTCGAAGGCGAGGTAGCGGACCTCGGGACCGTCAGCCACGTGCGCTTCAACATGATCCCCGACGGCGGCGTCAACAGGCTGCGTCTCTTCGGCCGACCCAGGCCCTGATTGCCTGCAGGGCCATGAAGCCCCTCTCCTACTGGCTCGACACGGCGCCTGCGTTCGGCTGCGCCGAGACCGGAAGCTTGCCGGCACGATGCGAGACGGCAGTGGTGGGTGGAGGGTTCACCGGACTGTCGGCCGCGCTCGCCATGGCCCGCGAGGGGATCGATGTCGTGGTTCTCGAAGCCGGACGCGTGGCTGGCGCCGCGTCCGGACGCAATGGCGGACACTGCAACAACGGTCTCGTCAGACAGGTCGCAACCGTTGCCGGCGCGTTCGGTCTGGATAGGGCGCGGACGTTCTACCAGACCTTCGATCAGGCGGTGGAGACCGTCGAAAGGGTGACCCTGCGCGAGGGCATTGACTGCGACTTCCGGCGCAGCGGAAAGATCCAGCTGGCGGCAAAGCCGTCCCACTTCGACTCGCTCATCCGAACTCACGGGCTCCTCGCATCCGGGATCGATCTGCAGACCAGCCTGGTTGGGCCTGGAGATCTTTCCGGGGAGATCGGTTCGACACGGTTTCACGGCGGCCTGGTCTACCACCAAAGCGCGATGCTCCACCCCGGACGCCTTGGCAGCGGCCTCGCCCGGGCCGCGCACCGCCACGGCGCCAGGATCTGGGAAAATACGGAAGTCACCCGCTGGCGGCGTTTGGGCAAGGGCGGCCACGAACTCGAAACGGCCATGGGCACGCTTGAAGCGGGAAACGTCCTCGTGGCCACCGGCGCCGGAACCGGTCCCGCCTTTCCCCATCTTCATCGCCGAATCCTTGCCGTCGGCAGTTTCATCATCGCCACCGAGCCTTTGGCGCAGCACGTGGTCGATGCGATCATGCCGACACGTCGCACAGCGGTTACCACCCGGCATATCGGAAACTACTTCCGCATGGCTCCGGACAACCGGCTGATATTCGGTGGCCGCGCCCGTTTCGCCCGTTCAGACCCGGGCTCGGACATGAAGAGCGGGCGCATCCTTGCCCGCTCCCTGAAACAGATCTTCCCCATCCTCGGCGACGTCCGTGTCGACTACTGCTGGGGCGGGATGCTTGACATGACCATGGATCGCCTGCCCCGGGCCGGCGTCATCGAAGGCTGTCACCACGCCATGGGCTACAGTGGCCACGGTGTCCAGATGGCCGTCCACATGGGCGAGGTCATGGCGAAGGTGATGGCGGGCGACGTCGAGGCCAATCCCTGGCGCGATCTCGCGTGGCCGGCACTGCCGGGACACGCCACCCGGGCCGCCCTGCTCCCCCTGGCGGGCGCATGGTTCCGTCTGCGCGACTTCGTCAGCTGACCGCCTCAGCGCTCCGCCATGCCGGCAAGGGTCGTCCGTGCCTCTTCGAGCAGCCATCCCCTGAATGCCTGTATCGCCGTTTCATCCGACCTCTTGCGATGATTGACGACATAGGTCTGCGTCCCGGTGGGCAGATGAAGATCGAAGGGTTTCACGAGCAGCCCTGACCGCAGATCGGCATCGACCAGCAAAGGTGTCGTCAGAACCACCCCCTGGGCCTCCACGGCGGCCTGGAGGGCGTGGCTGTGAACCGTGAAGCGCAGGCCCCGTGTGGTGTCGACACTCTTGACGTCGGCCGCGTCGAACCACTCGTCCCAGGTCGGCCAATACCCCTTGCCGGTGGGCCAATCGAGGTGAATCAGCGTGTGATGAGCGAGATCCCGGGGTTCAGTGATGGGATGCGCACCCTGAAGCAGGGAGTGATGGCAGACCGCAAAGGCCTCCTCATCGTCGAAAAGCTTTTCGGCGGCCAGCCCGGGATAGTCACCGCCACCCCACCTGATGCCGATGTCAAAATCCTCGCGATCGAAGTCGATGAGGCGGTCAGAGGCGTCGATGAGGACATCGAGATGCGGGCAGCGTTCACGGAAACGGGCCAGCCGCGGCACCAGCCAGTTGCCGGCAAAGGTGGTCTCGGACGTGACCCGCAGAAGCGGCTCGGTCCGCGTGTCGCGCATGCGGCGGACGGCTTCCGCCACGTGGTCGAATCCCCGGCGCAGCTCCGCCATGCCGGCCAGCGCAGCCGATGTCGGCCTGATCCCGCGCCCCTCGCGCTCGAGAAGGGCGACACCGAGATCCCTTTCGAGAAGGCGGATCTGGTGACTGACCGCTGCCGGCGTCACGTTGAGTTCAACAGCGGCGCGGGTGAGGCTCAGGTGCCTGCCGGCGGCGTCGAGCGCGCGCAGGGCATTGAGCGAAGGCAAGCGTTCATTCATTGAGATTTTCTTGAAGATCAGCGCAACACATCTCGATTGAATGTGGCCTATTCCGACACAAAATCAAGTTCACAAACCAAACCGGAGATCAAGAAATGTTTGATCGCATCCGCAAGTCCCTCGCGCGGCGCCGGGCCATCGACGAGACCGTGCGTCTCGATCCTCACCTGCTTCGGGACATCGGTCTCGACGGTCACGCCGGCTCACCCGACCGGGTCCTTGTGATGACACGTGGTCCCTTCGACCGCTACACTCGGTGACATGACCGTCGCCACTGGCCAGGCATCGACGACTCTTCGACGCATCGACAGGGTGTGGGCGGCATCCGCCCTCATCCTGCTCGCTGTCCTTGCCCTGGACAGGGACCTGTTCCTTGTCTCGCTCGAGTTCCTTGCCACCAGCTGGCTCTGGACCCTGCCCTTCGTCCTCGTCTCTGCGGTGCTGGCGGCATCGATTGCCGCTACGGCCCTGGATCGCCCACTTGGCGAATCCCTGCGTCGGCGCGCCGTGCAAGCGGTGCTCATCGCCGGTGTTCTGGGTGCCCTGTCACCTTTCTGCTCTGTCAGCGTGGTGCCGCTGGTGGCCGGGCTTCTCGCGGCGGGCGTGCCACTGGCCCCCGTCATGGCCTTCTGGGTGGGTTCGCCGCTGATCGATCCGGAGATGTTCGTTCTCACCGCCGGGATCATCGACCTCCCGTTCGCGCTTGTGCGCACAGGCACGGCGATCGTCTCCGGACTCCTCGCCGGCTTTGCGACGCTGGCACTCGCCCGCCTTGCCTGGGTCAAATCCCCTCTGAAGCCCCACGTCCCCTTCGCGGATCCGGGCACGGTCTACGGCACGGGTTGCGATCTCGACACCGCCAGACCCGTCATGCTGGCCTTCTGGCGGGACCCTGAGCGGTGGAGCCGTTTCGTCGGTCAGTCCCGCGCCATCGGCCTCTTCATGGTGAAGTGGCTCACCCTCGCTTTCATCATCGAAAGCCTGCTTCTCGCCTGGGTGCCGCCCGAGACCGCTGCCGACGTTCTCGGATCAGGCGCCTGGTGGACGGTGCCGGCAGCGGCGTTCATAGGCATGCCCACGTACCTCCATGGTTATGCTGCGGTGCCAGTCATCGACGGACTGTTGCAGCTGGGCATGGAACAGGGAGCGGCGATCGCCTTTCTCATCGGCGGCGAGATCACCAGCATTCCCACGGCCATGGCCGTCTACGTCGTCGTCCGCCGCAAGGTGTTCTCGCTCTACCTCGGTCTGGGACTTGGCGCGGCCGTCCTCATGGGCTGGTGCGTTCAGGCCCTGACCGGCCTCGTCTGACAATCACAAACGACGGCGCAGGAAGAAGGCGTCGATCGACAGTGGCCCCGCACCCTTGGTCAGGGGAATGAGAAGCAGCAGAATCCACAGGGCGCGCTGATCGAGAATCTTCGCGTCGGGAACATTGTCGAACCAGGCCC
>JAJEBJ010000189.1 GCA_022822575.1 Alphaproteobacteria bacterium
ACAGCAACAGGGTGATGCCAAGGTCCGACAGCTTCCGCAGCATGTCCCCGCCGACCACTCCATGCAGGTTGAGCACGAATCCCGCAACCAGGAATCCGACCAGGGGCGGCAGCCCGACGGTTCTCGACAGCAGGCCCAGCACGAAGGCGATGGCTATCCACGCCACGTCTCCGAACACAATGGCAATCAGCTCAAAATCCACGGCTTTATTGGCGGTAGCTGGGGTCGGACGGCATAATCGGTATCGGGCGGACTGACGCCAGGCAGGCCGCATGCATGGGCAAGGAGATCGGTGCGCTCGGTGTTGTCATGCCTCAATGTAACATCGCCAGATAACAGGCAGGCAAAGGGCGTCCACGCCTCCGGTTTCAGGGATCGGCCATGCGACAGTAGCAGGACGCCCTGATGTTGACGTCGGCGCGGGCCATGGCGCGGTCGAGGCGCCTCCTGACGTGGCGGCGCTCGACGGTTTCGCCGCGGCGGGAGAGACACTCGTGGAGGCCGTGCAGGCTCCACACGTTGTCGGGATGCTGGCAGGGCCGGCGCAGGCTGTCATCGAGACCGAGGTCGGCGCGATAGATCGCCTCGGCCTCGTCCGCCTCGCCCTGCTCGAGGAGAAGCGCTCCCAGGGCATGACGGGTGGGCTGCATCCATGCCCACGGTTCATCGTATTCGAGGGTGTCGTCGAGAACGACGGAACGTCTCAGGTGGGCAAAGGCCGCATCGACATTGCCCTTGCGATACTCGAGTTCGCCGGAGAGCATTTCGCCGGCGATCCGGAGAATGCTCAAGCACGTGTTGTGAAACAGCTTGCGAGTCTCCGGCACGCGGTCCCGCGCCTCAAGAAACCGCTGCTGCTCGATCTCCGCTTCATCGACCCGGCCCGTGGCCGAAAGGGCCACACCGCGAGCATAGTGCATGGTCGCGGTGGTGACGCAGTAGAGGTCCTGATCGTCAGGCAGGGGGTCGTCGAGAACGTCCTGCCAACGCCCGAATCGAATGAGCACGTGTTGTCTGATCGGAACATATCCCTCCAGCCAGTCGGCAAGGGGCGGATCGCCCGATGCGAGAAGCTCCGCGGGCAGGGTCGAGACCATCTCTTCCGCCGCCTCGATCGCCGGATGGAACTGGCCCAGAAACATCGCTCCATAGGCCTTGAAGTGATAATCGTGGGCGCGGTAGCCCGAATAGAAGTTGAAGACACCACGCCGCTCCACGAAGGCGCGATTGGACACGATCGCCCGCTGGTTGCGCTCGACCACGGTCTGGTAGTCGCCGCACAGCACGTCGATATGGGTCGGCATGTGGTTGAGGTGACCTGAATCGGGGGTGAGGCCGTGCAGAGCGTCGGCCGTCTTGAGAGCCCTTTCCGGATGCGGCGACATCTCCATGACGTGGATGTGCATGTGGAGGATCCCCGGATGGCGCCAGGCGCCATCGATCCCGGAGAGCGCCGTCTCGAGAACCTCGATCGCCTCCAGGGTGTCCGATCCCGCTACCGGTTCGCCGGTCTCGAGATCCCAGAGATTCCAGGGGGTCCGGTTCATGAGGGCATCGGCGAAGAGCGCACAGACGTCCGGATGGTCCGGGTGCCGGCGATGGACCTCTCGCATGGCCGCCGCATAGGCATCGTCCCACGACGGCCAGTCATCTGCCGGATCATCGGGAAACCGCGCCACCAGCGCCGCGGCAAGTCCCTTTTCGACATCGCTCGTACCGCTCGCGCACTCCTGGGCCTTCTGGCTCGCCGCACGGGCCCGGGCAAGGCATTCCTCGCGCTCGGCGTCACCGAAGTCCACCCACAGCTTGTTGTAGTTTGGACCACTGGCAAAGGCGACACCCCAGTGCGCCATGGCGCAATCGGGGTCGTGTTCAATCGCCTTGCGGAAGCAAAGGAGCGCCTCTTCGTGGTTGAAGCCGTAACACCAGGCAAGGCCGCGGTCGAACCAGGTCTGGGCCTCTTCGGACGTTGTGGTGACCGGCATGTGGAACGCGCCGAGATCGAAGTAGTCGTCCATGGCCTTCACGCTTCCGGGTGCATCCGCGAATCAAGGTAGGCGCGGGTCAGTTCGACAAGACGTTCCCTGCCGAAGCTCGGTTCGTGGCCCGCATGAACGACCGTCACGGGCAGCGTCATCAGGCGCTCCATGGTTCGGCAGTAGGTGGTCACATCGGATTCCGGCAACTGGTCGAGAAGCGGCCCGTCATAGACCGCATCGCCGGAAAACAGCGTCCCGGTCTCCTCCTCCCACAAGCCGACACTGCCCGGGGAATGGCCGGGAAGGTGCAGCACCTCGAAGTGCCGGTTGCCGATGGAGACGACGTCTCCCTCATCGACGATGCGGGTTGGCCGTGCCGGTTCGACACGATAGGCCCTGGCATCGTAGCCGGCATGGGGAAGCGCATCGATGAGGCAATCCGGCAGCGCATAACCGGCATTCTCCAGGCAATCCACGACCTCCGGTTCCATGTCCTCCCTGAAGAGGGAAAAGCGGTTGTCGCCGTCCTCCATGACGGCGGCCTCCTGGCGCGACACCACGCGCTGGGAGAACTCGTGGAGTCCGCCGACATGGTCGAAGTGCGTATGCGTGGCAAAGGCAATGACGGCGTGGCCGAAGAGATCGGCAATCGCCGGCTTGAGTTCGGCAATGCCCATGCCGGTGTCGACCAGGAGATCCGCCTCGGACCCCCGGACGTGCCAGATGTTGCAACGCCCCAAAGGGTCGACATGGGGCTCGAAGACCAGCGTGATGTCGTCATCGATCCGTCGGCGCTCGAACCAGGTGTCAGCAATCCGGAAGGTCATGGCTGAGTCCCGGGCAGTTCCAGTTCGTCATGATGACACGCATCACCCTGTCGGCAAGCGATGATCCGGACGCGTATCGGTGTCGGCCGTCCGCCGGCTGCCGAGTTGTTGACTTGCGGACAATTGGAGATGACGGCGAGAACATCCCGCTCGGCCCTGAGATCAACCCGGTCGCCCGGTGCGGACGGACTGTCGACGAAGGTGCGTTCCGCCAGCTGGAACTCGTCGCGGACGGGAACGTGGCAGAAGAAATTGACGTTGGAAACGATGTCCCGCCAGCCCAGGCCGTGCGGAGCCAGCGCCTTCAGGAAATTCTCGCGGCATCCAGGCATGCCGGTGACACCGTAGAGCATCGCGTTGGAGGATTCGCTGCAGCAGCCGGCGATGGTGTCATGGCAGCCGCAGGTGTCGGCAACGATGGTGAAGAGCGGACGCGCCCGATCGGAATAGAGCACATGGCCCCGGGTCAGGCGCAGCGTTCCGCTCTTCTTGACGGTGTTGGGCGCGTGATAGCGCTCCGCCGGATCAGCGGCGTTGTAGCACAGGAAATCGACTCCCTGGCGACCCTCCAGATCGATGATCCGCAGCACCTCCCCACGACGGACGATGCCGGACCACGGAGCGCCAGGCGCCACCAGATCATCACGCACAAGGAATGTGGTCTTGTCTTCAGACAACGGTCATGCCTCCGTCGACTGGCAGGACGGCACCGGTAATGTAGGCGCCGTCATCCGAAACGAGAAAGGCCACCGCTGCGGCAATCTCCGCCGGATCTCCAAGACGGTTGAGAGGAACGAATCGCTCCAGCCAGGTGCGTCGCTCTTCCGGATCGTCGAGCCACCCTTCGAGCATGGGTGTCGCCACCGGCCCGGGCAGGATGGCATTCACCCGGACGGAGGGCGCGAGCTCGGCAGCAAACTGCATGGTGAGACCCAGTTGCCCCGACTTGGCAGCGCTGTAGGCGCTGCAGACAGAAACCTTGTCCCCCATGACGGCATTGACCGACGCGATGTTGACGATGGCTCCGCCGCTTGCGGCCATCGTTCGTGCCGCAGCGCGCGACGTCCTCATGACGGCGCCAAGATTGATGGCAAGCGCATCCTCCCAGTCGCCATCGTCGAGACTGTCGACAGGTGTTGCCGGAAAGGTGCCGGCGGCGTTGACGAGAATGTCGAGCCGGCCTCCCCACGCGATCGCCGCGGCAACTGCCTCGTCACCACCGGTTCGCGTGGAAAGATCGACAGAGCAGCCCTCGATGGTGCCGCCCTCGGCTCTGATGCGATCAATGACAGCCGTGAGCCGCTCCAGGCGGCGTCCGACAATGAAGACCCTGGCGCCCTCGCCCGCCAGACGCTGTGCCGTCGCCTCGCCTATCCCCGATCCACCCCCGGTCACGAGGGCCACCTTGTCATCCATGCCGCGCGCCATGGGTTCATTCTCCGGTTGCCGGAAAGGGCATGGTGCGCCCTCGAAGCAGTGCCTGCAACGGTCGTTGGTTGCCGCGCCGCCATTGCCTCGCCTATCGTCACCGCCTGCGACGGCGTGGAGAATGAAGGAACATGGGACGGTTCACAGGAACGTCGGCACTGGTCACCGGAGCCGCATCCGGGATCGGTTTGCTGACCGTCCACCGCCTCCTCGAGGAAGGCGCCCGGGTGGCGATGAGCGACATCGACGAAGCGGCCCTGGCCGAAGCCGCCGGCCCCCTGGGACAATCGGTGTGTGCCATCCACCACGACGTGACGTGCGAGGACTCGTGGAAGGACACGATCGCCGAAGCCGGGAGCGTCAACGGACCGATAGCGGTCCTCGTCAACAGTGCCGGAACGGGGCGCTCCACCAATGTCGAGGAAACCACACTCGAGGACTGGCGCCGGGTCATGGCCGTCAATGCCGACGGAACATTCCTCGGATGCAAACACGCGGTCATCGCCATGAAGGAGTCCGGCGGCGGATCGATCGTCAATCTCTCTTCCGTTTCCGGTCTTGTCGGCGGGCACAATCTTGCCGCCTACAACGCGAGCAAGGGCGCCGTGCGCCTGCTCACCAAGTCCGTCGCCCTTCACTGCGCCCGCAAGCGCTACGACATCCGCTGCAACTCGGTGCATCCGGCGTTCATCGAGACGCCGATGGTGGATTCGCTCATCCGGCGCAGCCGCGACCCGGAGACGACGCGCAGGAAGCTTGAGGCACAGATCCCTCTCGGCCGCCTGGGCAGGGCGCGCGAAGTTGCCGACATGATCCTCTACCTTGCCGGCAGCGAGAGCCGGTTCGTCACCGGT
>JAJEBJ010000089.1 GCA_022822575.1 Alphaproteobacteria bacterium
GGATCTTGCCGGAGGACACTTGGGTCATGGAGTGGACGGCACGTCACGACATCATCGTTATCGGTGCGGGGACCGCCGGGTGCGTGCTGGCGAACCGCCTGAGCGAAGATTCGGGTGTGCGCGTGCTGCTGGTCGAGGCGGGTGGCACTGATCGGGGTCTCACCATTTCCATGCCGGCAGCCGCGGCACTGGCTGCCCGCGACCCCCGGTTCGGCTGGGGGTATGAGACCGAACCGGAACCCCATCTGAATGGCCGCCGGATCCTGGCCCGCCGGGGGCGCGTCTTGGGCGGATCATCGTCGATCAACGGCATGGTCGCCAATCGCGGCAATCCGCGGGACTATGACCAGTGGGCGAGCGAGGGCCTGGTCGACTGGTCCTTCGCCCATTGCCTGCCCTACTTTCGCAAGAGTGAGACCTTTGATCGCGGCGGGAACGCCTGGCGGGGTGACAGGGGCCCGCAGTTCATCGAGACCTGCCCGGCTCAGCACCCCTATGATCAGGCCTTTCTGGAAGCCGGCCGACAGGCGGGATACCACGTCACGGACGATCAGAACGGCGCGCACCACGAGGGATTTCATGTCGCCCAGAGCTTCACGCACCGGGGACAGCGCTGGAGCGCGGCGTCAGGCTACCTGAAACCGGCCCTCAACCGGTCCAATCTCACCCTGATGGACCAGGCCCTGGTTCATCGCATCGTATTCGACGGCAGGAGGGCGGTTGGCATCGAAGTCGGGACCAGGGGGGAAGTCCGCCGTCTGGAAGCCCTGAAGGAGGTCATTGTCGCCGGTGGCGCCATCAATTCGCCCCAGCTCCTGCTGCTTTCGGGCATTGGCGACCCGGCCCACCTCGCCGAACACGGCATCCCGCTCGTTGCGGAGGTTCCCCATGTCGGACACGGTCTCGAGGATCACCCGATCGTCCAGATCGTCCACGGCGAGAGGCGACCGCTGTCGGTGTCGCACCGGCTGGCCGGCTGGCGGCGCGCCGGATCCGGTCTGGCGTGGCTGCTGGCGAAGCGCGGCGTCGGACGCTCGACACTCTCGGAAACCGGCGCCTTCTTTTCCAGTTCTGCAGACGCCCCCTACTGCGACATGCAGCACGAGTTCTATGCCATGAGCGGATTTGCCGATGAGGAAGAGGCGAACGTGGCTCCGGGCTTCATGTTCTCCATGGGCCTCATGCGCCCGAAGAGCCGCGGCCGGGTGTGGCTGAAGTCGCCCGATCCGCGCCAGGCACCGGCCATCGTCTTCAACTATCTCCAGCATGACCACGACGCGGACACGATGGTGAAGGCCCTGGAGCGGACCCGCGAGATGGCACGCCAGCCGGCGTTCGACCCGTGGAGTGCCGGTGAGCTCATTCCCGGCGAGGATGTTCAGAGCGACGCGGAGATGCGTGCCTGGCTGGCGGCAGCGGGCTCTTCCGAGTATCACCCCTGCTCGACATGCCGCATGGGAGCCGGGGACGATTCGGTGACCGACCACCAGGGACGGGTGCACGATACCGAGGCGCTGCGCGTTGTCGACGCTTCGATCATGCCGCACAACGTGACGGCGAATCTCAACGCGCCGGTGCTCATGATGGCCGAGAAACTTGCCGACGCCATGCGTGGCCACGACCCGATGGAGCCTTCACATGCTGACGTATTCAGAGACTGACCACCGGGTGATCCGGCCATGACATCGTGCAGCGACGAGGCGCGTGCATTCATCGCCGCCAGCCTTGACGAGCCTCCCCGCGACGTGACGCGAGACAACCTGGCAGCGACAAGGGCCGAGGTCGCTGCCGGGTTTGCCCCGAGGATAGAGCGTGCTCTTGACCGCCATCCCGTCGAGGTGCGGGAGATCATGCTGGGTGGCATCGACTGTCTCGAGATCATCCCCCTTGCCGACCGCAAGCCCGGAACGATCCTCTATTGCTACGGTGGCGGATACATCATGGGCAGCCCACGCGAGGACCTCATCGTCAGTGCCGCTCTCGCCGCACGTACCGGGGCACGGGTCGTGGCACCCTGGTATCGCCTGGCGCCCGAACACCCCTACCCGGCGGCCATCGACGACTGCTCGGCGGTCCACACCGTGGTTGCGGGCGACCCGTCGTGCGGTCCATTGGCACTGGCCGGAGAGTCAGCAGGCGGCAATGCGGCGCTTTGCCTGCTGAGACGTTCCATGGAGGCCGACGCCGCCATGCCGGTTGCCGTCGCCCTTCTCTCTCCCTGGAGTGATCTGACTCACGAAGGTGACGGCCACCACAGCAATGACGGCCGTGATCCGACGCTGACCCTTGACCTGGCTCGCCAGGCGGCATTGATCTATTCAGGCGGACGCGATCTTGCCCATCCGGACCTTTCTCCCCTGCGCGCCGCGTGGAATGAAACCCTTCCCCCGGTCATGATCACCACGGGAACACGCGATCTCTTGCTTGATCAGAACAAGACCCTCGCCACTGTCCTCGAGGGTGCCGGGGCGGACGTCACGCTCCGCGTCTGGGACGACCTGTGGCATGTCTTCGAGTTCTACGACGAACTGCCGGAGGCGGACCGTTCTCTGCGCGACATCGCGGCCTTCCTGCGGCGCCACCTGCACGGGAGCTGACCGCAATTCAGGCCATGTACTTCAGGACTTCGCGCCGCAGGTCAGGACTCCATCGAGCAGCAGCACATTAGGCGGAAGTTCCCCCTGATTTCAGCATGAGAATCACGCCAAGCAGGTGATCTTGCTGGCAAAATGGCGCGGTGGCGGTGTGATCATGTTCCCA
>JAJEBJ010000279.1 GCA_022822575.1 Alphaproteobacteria bacterium
GTGACAATAACCCTGTCAGACGCCAGGCCAAGCTTGCGCGCCGTCGCATCAATGATTCTCCGATTGGCCTGATGCGGCACCAGCCAGTCCACCGCCGAAGCCTCGATTCCGTTGGCCAGCAAGGCCTCTTCGACGACTTCCGTCAACCTTCGTGTGGCATGGCGAAACACCTCACGCCCGTTCATCTTCAAATGGCCGACGTGTCGTGTCGTTGATGGTCCGCCGTCCACATGCAGCATGTCCCGATATCGGCCATCGGAATGAAGATGAGTCGACAGAACGCCACAGTCTCCGGTGGCCGCCTCAAGGATGACGGCGCCGGCGCCGTCCCCAAACAGCACGCAGGTGCTGCGGTCGTCCCAGTCCAGAATGCGCGAGAAGGTCTCGGCGCCGACGAGAAGCACCCTGTCGGCCTGGCCCAGGCGAATGAAGTTGTCGGCAACGGCAAGGCCGTAAACGAATCCCGTGCAGACCGCGTGAACATCAAGAGCAAAGCCGTGGGTCATGCCCAGCATTGCCTGAACCTGCGTGGCCGTCGCCGGAAAGGTGTAGTCAGGTGTCGCCGTGGCCACCACAATGCAGTCGATGTCGGCCACACCAAGGTTGCCTCGCGCCAGGGCCCGCCTCGCGGCATGACAGGCAAGATCGGAGGTCGTCTCCCCTTCGGCAGCGACATGGCGCTGCATGATGCCGGTACGTTCGCGTATCCACGCGTCCGATGTGTCGAGGCGATCTGCGAGTTCTTGATTGGTGATACGGCGTTCGGGGAGATAGGACCCTGTGGCAACAACGGCCGACCGGCGGATGATCACTTGGTGGCGGCTCCCCCGAGCGGGATCGTCCCGTCCGTAACGTTCCGGAGATCGAGGATCACCTTGTCGTTGAATCCTTCGCTCATCATGTCGAGGGCAAAGCCGATGGCATTGGCGAATCCCCTGGCATCGGTACCGCCGTGGCTCTTGACCGCCACGCCATTGAGGCCGAGAAACATGCCTCCGTTGTAACGCCGGGGATCGACCCTGTTCTTGAGTGCCATCAGAGCGGGTTTGGCCAGCAGATAACCCAGTTTGGAAAAGACGGAGCGGCGGAAAGTCGCACGCAAGAATCCCGTATAGAGATTCGCCGTCCCCTCGAAGGTCTTGAGCGCGATATTCCCGGAGAACCCGTCGGCAACGACGACATCGACGGTACCTTCTGTGATGTCGTTGCCCTCGATAAAGCCATGGAACCTGAGTGGCAGGCTGGAAGACTTGAGGATCTCGGCGGCCCGGCGGATTTCGCCATGTCCCTTTGCTTCCTCGCTGCCGACATTGAGCAGACCGACGGTCGGCTCGCTGAGCCCCTGGACGCTGCGTGCAAACGCAGCCCCCATGATGGCGAACTGAACGAGGTCGTCGGCGTCGCACTCGATGTTTGCGCCCAGGTCAAGCATGACCGACTGACCACGCAGTGTCGGATAGGTGGAGGCAATGGCCGGACGGCGGATGCCCGGAAGCGTCCTCAGGACCAGCTTGGCCATCGCCATCATGGCGCCGGTGTTGCCGGCAGACACGACGCCCGCGGCCCGGCCCGAACGCACGTCGTCGATGGCGAGCTTCATGCTGGAACCCGCACCCCGCCGCAGTGCCAGGGATGGTTTCATGTCGGACTCGATCACCACGTCCGCAGGAACGACTTCCGAGACATTGGCCAGTTTCGGGAATCGGCGCAGGATCTTTCCGACCCGGTCCGGCTTGCCGACAAGACGAAAACGGGCATCCGGAAAGCGTTTCATGGCCATGTTGGCGCCGGCCACCACGATTCCAGGAGCCCGGTCGCCCCCCATGGCGTCAAGGGCAAGGACCTTGGAAGCGGTCATCAGCGCAGCATGCAGTCGGACTCAGTAAGCCTGCCTGGGTTCCATGACCGGACGGTCACGGTAGTGGCCGCAGAACTTGCACACATGGTGGGGAAGCTTGATTTCGCCGCAATGGGCGCATTCGATCGTGCCGACAACGCCCAGGCCCTTGTGAGACCGGCGTTGACCGCGCCGGGAACGGGACACTTTCTTCTTGGGAACTGCCATGACTTGCGCCCTCGACGCATTTGGAGACCGCCGACCTCTATAATCGCGTTTCACCGGGAGAACAACCGCTCAATCATCCTCCTGTCGCTCAATCATCCTCCTTGAGGGACTTCAGGACGGCGAAGGGTGATGTGTGGAGGGATTGGACGGCGACGAAGTCGCTGTCGACCTCGGCTCCCGGCTTGCGCGGCCACGGATCCAGGGAAAGCGCCATCATCTCGCTGACGGCAACACCAACATCGACCATTTCATCCACAAGGGGCTCCGGCGGATCGTCATCGGTCACGGAGAGAGGCTCGTCGAACTCGCCGCTTGGCCTGACGTCCGGATCGAAGACCAGGGAGTATTCCTCGTCCAGTGCGGTTTCGAGATCTTCCAGAGTGACCACACAGGACTGGACGATGTCGGCGCGAACGCGGAACTCGGCCCGGACCTGACGGCCATGGCGAGTCAGCGTGACATCAGCCCGAAGACCGTGCACGGCAACCGTTCCGAGAAACCGCGCCAGGCGATCGCATTCCCCTGGCGTCGCCTCGACTTGTTCGTGTCGGGTGTTGCCATCACCAAGACGGCTTACGTCGAAAGGTCGTGAAAAAGGGTGGATCTGCATGATCACTCGCCCTCCACGTGTGCAAAGTCGATGTGGCCGGTGACCACACGATGATTGTCCATGCCGTCCAGGTGCGCCACCTGGCGGCGCACATAGCATGCCAACCGACTGACCGTCTCTGGCTCGACGGACACCGTGCCGTAGACATTCCGTTCCAGCACCTTGTTGAGAGTGTCCGGCAAGGCGGTCGCCAGTGCATCATCGAGGGCACGGGCACGTCCGAAATAGGCCTGGGCCATCCGGCGGACCCGTGAGCCCACCTTGAGATCACCGACACCGGTCTCACGCAGTGCCCGATCGAGATCGGCAAACACGAGATCGAAGAGTTCCTGCGCCACGTCGGTTCCTTCGGCACCGCTGGACCTCAGTCGACGCATCACGAGGAGCACATGAAGCACGAGAAACTCGAAACGGCCATCGAGAGTATCGGGAATGGCATGGCACCGGAACAGGGCTGGTGCACGAGCCTGGGCCACAACGGCGTCGTAGAGAAGATGGGCGCGCTCGCTGAAACGGGAGCGATTGAACAGCCGTCGCACGGCTTTCCACGTGACCATGTCTGCAGGATTGACTTGTCTCGCCGTTCGTGGCCTCAATACGTCCACGAACCGGTCCGGTCAATGACACCTTTCCAACTTGCGACCATAGCCGCTGCAGTCCTTGTCGCCACGGTACTCGCGGCGTGCGAGCCTCGCGTCTCAAGGCATGGCCAGGTGCTGGATCGGGAGATTGTGGCCGGTATCGAGCCTGGCATCGACCACAGGAGCGAGGTGACCCGCAGACTGGGAACGCCATCGTCGCGTTCGCTCTTTGGCGAAGACACGTGGTTCTACATCAGCCAGTACCGGACCACTTCAATTCTCTCTCTTCCCGAAACGGAATCGCAGACCGTAGTCGCCATAGCCTTTGATTCGTCGGGAATCGTCGAGGAGGTTGCCATGCTGACGATCGAGGACGGCATCGTGATCGATCCCGTTTCCCGCGCCACACCAACGCACGGACGCGATCTCGGCCTCCTCGAACAGCTGCTCGGCAATATCGGGCGCTTCGACGCACCCGGAACCACGGCCCAGTTCCCCACACCCTGAAGCGCACACCATGGATCGGAGGCAGGGAAACTACCCTGCTCTCCGAAACCCGGCCCTGTCAGGGATCGAGGGGGCCATTCCCGGTCTGGGCGTGTCGAAACATGGCTGGTGACGATCCCCCTTGCCCTGCGGCCGAAAGAGGGGTGGAAACCCCGGAACGCAGGCCTCATCGGAAAGGCTGCTGCTCCGCGTTCCGGGAAGAAACCGCGTCAGGACCAGCCACCGAGCGTGGCAAGAAGCAGCAGGGCGACGATGTTGACGATCTTGATCATTGGATTGACAGCCGGGCCTGCCGTGTCCTTGTAGGGATCTCCCACGGTGTCACCGGTCACGGCAGCATGGTGGGCCTCCGAACCCTTGCCGCCATGATGTCCGTCCTCGATGTACTTCTTGGCATTATCCCAAGCGCCACCACCCGACGTCATTGAAAGCGCCACGAAGAGCCCTGTCACGATGGTGCCCAGCAGCATCGCGCCGAGTGACGCAAAGGCTGCCACTTCGCCCGCGATCGCCCGGATGACGAGCCACAGCACGATCGGCGCCAGGACCGGCAGCAGCGAGGGAATGATCATCTCGCGGATGGCCGCCTTCGTCAGCATGTCAACCGCCCGGCTGTAGTCAGGCCTTGCCGTGCCTTCCATGATCCCGGGGATCTCGCGGAACTGGCGCCTGACCTCCTCCACCACGGAACCCGCGGCGCGGCCGACAGCCTGCATCGCCAGGGATCCGAAGAGGTAGGGCAGCAATCCGCCAATGAAGAGGCCGACCACCACGAAGGGGTCACTGAGGCGGAACGTGACATCGAGGTCCGGGAAGTAGTGCGAGAGATCCTCGACATAGGCGGCAAACAGGACAAGTGCCGCCAGTCCGGCCGAGCCGATGGCGTAACCCTTTGTCACCGCCTTGGTCGTGTTGCCAACGGCATCGAGGGCATCGGTCGTCTTTCGCACCTCCTCCGGCAGTTCGGCCATCTCGGCAATGCCGCCCGCGTTGTCGGTGACCGGTCCGTAGGCGTCGAGGGTGACCACGACTCCGGCCAGCGCCAGCATCGTGGTCACAGTGATGGCAATGCCGAACAGGCCGGCAATCAGGTAGCCAACGACGATACCGGCCGCGATGACGATCACCGGTGCGGCGGTGGCTTCCATCGACAGGGCAAGGCCCTGGATGATGTTGGTCCCGTGCCCCGTCGTCGAGGCTTTCGCGATGACCCGCACGGGGCGGTACTCCGTCGAGGTGTAGTATTCCGTGATGACGATCAGCAGGCCGGTGATGACAAGTCCGAGAATGCCGCACACGAACATGTCCCAGCCGGTGAACGAGGTGCCGGCGACGGCAAACTCGCTGTCGAGACCGATCACCCAGTCCGTCACCGGGATGAACAGCAGTGCGGAAATCACCGACGTCACGATGAATCCCTTGTAGAGCGCCCACATGATGTTGCCGCCACGACCCAGCTTCATGAAGAAGCTGCCCAGAATTGTACCCAGGATGCAGGCGCCTCCCAGGACGAGGGGGAAGACCATCATGCTCGCTTCTGCCGCGCCGTCGAAGAAAATGGTGCCAAGGAGAATGGTGGCAACGAAGGTGACGGCGTAGGTCTCGAAGAGATC
>JAJEBJ010000421.1 GCA_022822575.1 Alphaproteobacteria bacterium
GGTCGACATAGAGAGACAGCGGATCTGCGACGCCGATGGCATAGGCCACCTGGATCGTGCAGGAATCGGCCAGCCCTGCCGCGACGACGTTCTTTGCGAGATAACGGCAGGCGTAGGCGGCAGATCTGTCCACCTTGCTCGGATCCTTGCCCGAAAAGGCGCCACCACCGTGGGGTGCGGCGCCGCCGTAGGTGTCAACGATGATCTTGCGGCCGGTCAGGCCACAGTCGCCATCGGGCCCTCCGGTGACGAACTTGCCTGTAGGATTGACGTAGAAACGGTCGTCCGGACACATCCAACCGTCGGGAAGGACGTCAACGACATGGGGCCTGACGATATCCCGGACCGCATCCTGATCGAGTGCTTCATCATGCTGGGTCGAAACGACCACGGATGTGGCACGGACCGGCCGGCCGTTCTCGTAGGCCAGCGTCACCTGGCTCTTTGAATCCGGTCCCAGGTCGTGCGCGGCGCCGTTATGGCGCGCCTCTGCCAGGGATTTCAGAATGCGATGCGCATAGTGGAGGGGCGCCGGCATCAGCGACCCGGTCTCGCTGCAGGCGTAGCCGAACATGATCCCCTGATCACCCGCTCCTTCCGCGCGGTTGCCGGAGGCGTCGACGCCCTGTGCGATGTCGCCCGACTGGGCGTGGAGCTTCACGGTGACCGAAAGATCGCGCCAGTCGAAGCCCGGTTGTTCGTAGCCGATGTCCCGGACGGCATTGCGCACCAGCGCCTCGACCTTCACCGGCAAGCGTTCCGGATCCATGAGGTCTGCCGGTCCCCGGACTTCTCCAGCGACGACGACGGTTCCGGTGGTGGCAAGGGTTTCGCAGGCCACCCGTGCATGCACGGGGTCGGCGGCGAGGAAGGCATCCACAACGGCATCGGAAATCCGGTCGCAGACCTTGTCCGGATGACCTTCCGACACGGATTCGCTCGTAAACAGGTAATCGCTCCGGGGCACGGCCGCCTCCCGTATGACATGTCGACAAGGGCACACGCCCTGCGATCAAGACACTTACCGAAGGCTGATTGATAATCAAGGACTGTGGGTGACGTACCCGGGCCGTGCCGGTCAGGCTTCGACGGGTCACCAGTTCATGATCCAGGATCCGTCCCTGTGCCGCAAAGCGAACCTCGTCACATGGCGTTGGCTTCAGGTGGGGCAGCATGCGTTTCATGGAGCGCGACGTTGGATCGGATTGAGAGGTTTCGCGGGAGAGCGGTGATCGGTTCCACTCGTGGAGATACCCGTTTCAGTGGCGCCAAGACATCCTGGCACGTGCGACACCCAGCAGTTACGAGGACAAGGTTGCCGAGCGCCTTGCCGGAAAGCAGAGCATCCGTCTGGCCGGAGTTCACAGGCAGCTTCAAGTCTGCAAATGGCGCGTGCAGATCGCATGCTTGTTCTCAGCCAGCGTGATCCCGACATGCAGGACGCACGTCAGTGATTCGGCAGCACCTCGATATCACCGCACCGTAACAGCCGCCTGTCCGCCGTCACAAGCGTCAGGCCCTGCACCTTGGCAGTGGCGACGATGAAGCGATCTGCAGGATCCTGGTGCTCAAGGCCGACAGTGCGGCTGGCGAACGCCACATCAATGGTGAGCGGAGCCTCTGCAACGGGAGTGATCGACATGGCCTTGCGAAGCCAACGGCGGGGATCAGGGGCGAGCACCACCCGGCCGCGCTCGGCAAGAAGCAGAGCTTCCCACACGCTGATGGGGGAGAGACGGAGCTCAGCCTCGCCGGATCGCAAGGCTCTTTTTGCTGAACTGCCGAGCCGGTCCGGGTCGAGGAGGCTCCAGAGCCAGATGTGCGTATCGAGCAGCAGCCCCATCTACTTCAGGACTTCCCATTCCGAGAGGTCCACCGCAGGTGCGACGAGGTCATCGCGGATCTCGCCATCGTTCTGCATCGCGCCTAGCCACTCCCCGGTCGAACACGACGGCGGCGGCAGAATCTGGGCGATCGGCTTGCCGAACCGGGTCACAAGAACAGGCTTGCGCGTCGTTCCCACCCGGTCGAGAACGGCCAGACACGTCGCCTTGAACTTCGAAATTTGAATCTCTTCCATGAAGCTGAATGTACCATGGTCTGAGTCCATGGTCAATATCGAATTATCAAAAGCGACCCACCGAAAGTCATCGAAAGAACTGCTCGCGGCACCTCCTGCCAACGAGGGGATTCATGGCGCATGTTGAGACGCCACCGCAAGATAGGCCCATGGCTGGCGGCCACTTTCCTCAATGTCGACGACCTGTGCCTTCCGTAGTTCCGCCCGCGCGCAACGATCAGCGTCGTGGTCAATTGGTGCAGCGCGGCTCGACTGTCAACGCCGCATCAGGGCGGTGACGATGAAGGCCAGGCCGGGCAGCAGGACGACCAGCAGTGTCCAGTTGCCGAATCGGGACCAGGGGGTGGGGTCTCCGAGGGGGGCGGGCAGGGCGACATCGAGGACGCCTCGGTGACCGAGCGGCATGCTCGCCACCACCCGGCCCAGGGGGTCGATGACCCCGCTGATGCCTGTGTTGGCCACGCGGACGACGGGAAGCCCCTGCTCCACCGCGCGCAGGCGGGCCGTCTGAAAGTGCTGGTAGGGACCGCTGGACATGCCGAACCAGGCGTCGTTGGTGATGTTGAGGAGCCACTGGGGCGGATGACCCGGATCCGTGATGCCTGTGGGAAAGATGATCTCGTAGCAAATCAGCACGCCGAAGTCCGGCAGGCTTGCCACCCGGATGGTGGCCGGCCCGGGACCTCGTCCCATGTCGCGTCTGCCGGGAGCAATGGTCTCGATGGGCAGGATCCTGCGCAACGGCACGTATTCGCCGAATGGCACAAGGCGATACTTGTCGTGGAGGGTTACCGGTCCCTTGTTGGAGAAGACGAGGAGGCTGTTGCGTGCCTCGAGCGTGCCGTCGGCACCGGGAACGGCGCGGATGGCGCCCGACATGATGAGCCCTCCCGGTGGGGCCATGGCGGCGAAGTTCGAGAGAACCTCGGGCTTGCGCAGGAGGGTGTGGGGAATGGCCGCTTCCGGCCAGATGATGGCAACGGGGGACTTACTGGAGGGCGCCAGGGAACTCAGCGCGACGTGGTTGGCAAAGTGGTCATCGAGGAGCGTCCTCTCCCACTTCAGGTGCTGTTCGATGTGGGGCTGAACAAGTCGAATGACAGGGCCAGACGAGATATCCCGGTTCTGGAGGCGCAGTTCTCCGGCCACCCAGGCAAGGGTGATGACGGCGATCGACACCACCAGGCCGCCACCTACCCGGCGGGGGGTGAAGCGGCCGGCTGGCGCCACGGCGGCGGGCGCCAGGCTTGCGACAAGGACGATGGCGCTGAGCAGCCACGGCCCGCCCAGGGCGCCGCCCTGGATGAGGCTGTCGGAAAGCGTCAGCGAAGTGCCCACGAGATTCCACGGGAATCCTGTCAGGAACCAGCTGCGGACCCATTCGAGGACCAGCCATGCCACGCCGAGAGCGACGATCCGTGCGCGCTGGCCCGGCACCATGCCGGCGATGCCCGACGCCAGCGCCGGAAACAGCCCGAATCCGGCGGCGATGGCGACAAGGGCCAGGGGATAGAACCAGGCGTGCTTGAGCGGATCCACCAGGAGGGCGTTGGCGATCCAGTAGAACGCCGCAGCCGAGAAACCGCAGCCAAACCACCAGCCATCCAGGAAGGCGCCGGCGCCACGCCGGTGGCCGGAGGTCATCCAGGCCAATCCGCTGAAGGCCACCACGGCGCCCGGCAGCATGTGAAAGGGAGGAAGCGCTGCTGCCAGCACGACGCCCAGACCGACGAGCAACAGCCGGCGGCGCCAGCCGGCCAGCGCGATCAGCTGAGCAATACCAGTGCTGTCAGCCGCGCTGGCTGGCACGTCTCACGCGCAGACGCTTGATATGCCGCGGATCGGCGTCGACGATTTCGAATTCGAGCCCTGACGCGTGCGCGATGATCTCGCCGCGCATCGGGATGCGGCCAACCATCGTGTGGACGAGACCGCCAACGGTGTCGATGTCCTCGTCTCTCGATTCGTCCTGGAGTGTCGAGCCGGTCATCGCCTCGAGTTCGCTGACGGGCGCACGGGCATGGGCGTCAATCACGCCACCGGGCTGTTTGACAAGAAGAATTCCATCGTCGGCATCGTGTTCATCCCAGATTTCACCAACGATGGGTTCCACCAGATCCTCGATGGTGGCGAGGCCATCGATGCCTCCGAACTCGTCGACCACCAGCGACAGATGCGTTCGGGCCGTGCGCATCTTGATGAGAAGGTCGATCACCGGCATCGACGGGGGAACGAAGAGAACCTCCCGCACCAGGCTGGCAAGGTCGGGTGCCTGCCTTTCCTCCGACAGTCCCCAGTGATCGAGGAAATCCCGGACATGGACCATGCCGATCGGTTCATCGAGGGTTTCGCGGTAGACCGGCAACCTGGAATGACCGGACTTGCGCATGATCTCGACGACCTCGGTGAGCGTGGTCTTTTCCTCGACAGCGACGATATCGGCGTGGGGTACCATGACATCGTCGACCGTGAGTTCGCCAAAGCGCAACAGGTTGGACAGCATCGAGCGCTCGGCGTCGGAGAATTCCGTCTCGCTGCCATCGTCAGCCTTCAGAAGTTCCTCGACGGACTCCCTTACGGTGTCGCCGTTGCGGCCGCTGATCAGGCGGCGCAGCCAGCTGGCAAGGCCGGATACCGGAGTCTGGGACGAACGGACGTTCACGCCGGGCCTGCGAGGTAAGGATCGGAGATTCCCAGGGTTTTGAGCACGGTGCGTTCCATATCCTCCATCACACCGGCGTCCGCCTCCGTCTCGTGGTCGTAGCCAAGCAGATGAAGGGTTCCGTGAACGACGATGTGGGACAGGTGATCGGTAAGAGCCAGGGCCTGGCGACGCGCATCGTCGACGATCGTCTCCCGGGCGATGACGATGTCGCCCAGCGCAATGGCGCTGCCAGGCGGAGAACCGGCTGAGCGCTGCAGCCGCGTCCCCGGGGAGCGGTTATCGCTCGGGAACGACAGAACGTCCGTCGGCCGGTCAATGTGCCGCCAGCGTCCGTTGAGATCGGCCAGCATGCGGTCGTTTGCCATGACGACCGAAACCGTGACCGCCTCTCCGGAACAGGCCAGCTGGAGTGCCCTTGTGCAGGCCCGCCCAACGATGTCGTCAGCGTCCGGCAGTTCATCCAGCCAGGTCCCGTCCTCGACCGTGACGTCGATATGGACCTCCCCGCATCGACTGCAGGCGCCATCGTCTCCGGTCATGGTGCCTCTTGGCGGTCGTCCGCATCCCATGCGCGGACGATCTTCGCCACCAGCGGGTGCCGGACGACGTCGACATCGGTAAACGTGACAACCTCGATGTCCTTGACGGATTCAAGGATGCGCACGGCATCGGCCAGTCCGGACACCTGGCCTTCGGGCAGGTCGATCTGTGTCAGGTCGCCGGTCACCACCATGCGTGCATTCTCGCCAAGGCGCGTCAGGAACATCTTCATCTGCATCCGTGAGGTGTTCTGGGCCTCGTCGAGAATGACAAAGGCGTTGGACAGTGTCCGTCCGCGCATGAAAGCCAGGGGCGCCACCTCGATGTCGTCGGATGCCAGCCGGCGATTGGCCTTGTCGGCCGGCATGGTGTCGTAGAGCGCGTCGTAAAGTGGGCGAAGGTAGGGGTCGACCTTTTCCCGCAGGTCGCCCGGCAGGAATCCGAGTCGTTCACCGGCTTCCACCGCCGGCCGCGACAGCACGATGCGATCCACATCACCCGCCTCCAGCATGGCGACAGCAACAGCGACGGCAAGATAGGTCTTGCCCGTTCCCGCCGGGCCAAGCGCGAACACCATGGATGATGTCGTCAGGGTCTTGAGGTAGCGAGCCTGGTTGAGAGTGCGCGGTGTGATGCGCCGGCGCGAGGTCTTCACCTCGGTACTCGAGATCGATGGATCGCCCGCCATGCGGAGCATGGCCTCGACTTCGGCGGGGCCGACGGTGAGGCCGTCCTTGAGACGGCCGTAGAGACCGTTGAGAACCAGGACGGCTGTTCCGGCCGGTTCCGAAGGCCCGGCAACGCTGACCTGATTGCCGCGACAGGTCAGCGAGACACCGAGTTCCTGTTCGATGCGCACGAGGTGGCGGTCATGCCAGCCATAGAGGGACGCCAGCAGGTTGTTGTCGTCGAAGGCCAGGACGCGCGGAGCCGGGGCTTCGTCATGGACAGGAGGGGTGGTCATCAGGCAGCCAGCGTTCCGGCCATGCTGTTGGCCCGGGCCTCGGTGAGGGTGACATCGGCCAGTGATCCGAGGTGACGTTCACCGGCATCGACGTGTACCGCCTGAAGCCAGGGGCTGCGTCCAACGAGCTGGTGGGAGTACCGTCCCCGTCGTTCGAGGAGCACTGGAACCGTGTGGCCGACGGTGGCGCGATTGAACGAGTCCTGCTGGTTTCTCAGCAGGTGCTGCAGGATTGTGAGCCTCTCTGCCTTGACCTCGTCCGGCACCTGTCCGTCTGCTGTTGCCGCCGGGGTTCCCGGGCGCGGGCTGTACTTGAAGGAGAAGGCCGAGGCATAGGAAACCTCGCGCACCAGGGAGAGCGTGGCGGCGAAGTCGGCATCGCTTTCACCGGGGAAGCCAACAATGAAATCGCCCGATATGGCGATGTCGGGCCGCGCCTCGCGAACGGCCGCGATGACCTTTAGATAGTCGGCCGTGGTGTGACGCCGGTTCATGGCCTTCAGAATCCGGTCGCTGCCCGACTGCACAGGCAGGTGCAGGTACGGCATCAGGCTGTCGATCTCGCCATGGGCGCGAATGAGGTCTTGCGACATGTCCAGCGGGTGGGATGTCGTGTACCGGATGCGCCGGAGGCGATCGAGCGATGCCAGTTCGCCGATGAGACGCGCCAGGGTCCACGGGTTTCCGTCGATACCCTCGCCGTGCCACGCATTGACGTTCTGCCCGAGGAGGACGATTTCCACCACGCCTGATGCCAGCAGCCCCTTCGCCTCGTCGAGAATATGGCGGGCGGGCCGCGAAAACTCCGCACCGCGGGTATAGGGAACAACGCAGAAGGTGCAGAACTTGTCGCAGCCCTCCTGGATCGACAGGAATGCGACACGACCCGCGCCGGGACGCCGTGACGGCAGGCTGCTGAAGCGGTCCCTTGCCGGAAAGTCAGTGTCGATCACCGTGCCGCCTTCGTTGGCGTGGCGCGCGATCAGTTCGGGCAGACGATGATAGGTCTGCGGTCCGACGATGATGTCGACGACGGGTGCCCGGCGCGCCATTTCCTCGCCTTCGGCCTGGGCCACACATCCGGCCACGGCGATCATGAGATCACTGCCGGCCTCGCGTTTGCGCTCCTTGAGTGCGCGCAACCGTCCCAGTTCCGAGTAGACTTTCTCGGCGGCCTTCTCGCGGATGTGACAGGTGTTGAGGACGATCATGTCGGCGTCCTCTGCCGTCTCCGTCTGCCGGAAATCCAGGCGCGCCAGGACATCCGCCATGCGACCGGAGTCGTAGACGTTCATCTGGCAGCCGTAGGTCTTGACGAAGAGTTTCTTGGACAAGCGCGTCCGGATGTTCCGCTGGCTGTCGTCGGGCGCGGGGCCCCGTGGCAGTTGTGCAACCTTGTCCAATCTTCCCCGTATCCCCGATCGCTGTCAATGACTTCGTGCGCGGTCCTCGGGTGGGTGCCCGGAGCGCCTGGTGAGCTTGCGCAGGCGCCGTCTTCGGCGCGGTGGCAGCCGACCCGCAAGCGCCAGAGAGTGGCCTTCCCGAACGGCCGCCTCGCAGTGACGCGCCAGGGAGCGCCGGTTGCCACCGGATCCGGTAATGGTCGTGACCGGATGGAACTGGACGACGACCGTCACGACGCCCGCCTTCAGCATCTCCCACATGTGGGGAAGCAGGTCCATGTCACCATACCAGGCATAGAGCGGACGCATTTCACGGTCCATCGGCAGGTTGGAGAATCGGGTGTAGGAGACCGACACGGGCTGGACGGTCACTTCCCGTCCCTTCACCTCGGTCTGGGCCGAGGCGAAGAGCGCACTCTTGAAGGGAAGAATCCTGTTGCCGTCGCTGGTGGTGCCTTCGGGAAACAGGATCAGCTGCTCGCCCGCTTCGAGGCGCTGGCTCACCGCGTCCATGTGCTGGCCGATCCGGGTCCGGCGGCGATCGACAAAG
>JAJEBJ010000321.1 GCA_022822575.1 Alphaproteobacteria bacterium
GTTGATTTCCTTCACGGCCAGCTGCGCGGCGTGCAGTTTCTGAATGCCGTAGACAGACAGGTTGCCTGACTCGTCCTCGATGAAACCGATCTTGACGGGACTGCCGTCCTGCGCCTTCGCCGTCTTGAGATCGGGCAGCACGGTTGCCGCCGAAACGGCCGCAGCGCTGCCCGCGAGAAAGCCCCGCCGGCCAATGCTGAGCCCGGCGTCTTCCGTCGTTGGTGTCGCCGCGTCCTGCGGGACATCAGTTTGACTATCACGTTTGCTCATAATTCCTCCTCGTTTGAATCAGGGGGCCCATCAACTAGACGCTGACAGCGAAGACCGCCTGACGATTCGATTGAATACATTTTCCGGATGGCGGGCAAGCAAACAAGGGAAATCCTGATAACCTGTGGCCATGAGCAATGATCCGTCATGATCTTGATCGCAATCGTCAACTGGTGTTCCAGCTGGTCCGGCAAGCGAACCCAGCGAACCTTCCAGGGCGATGGCTGAAACGTTGGCGCACCCTGCGCGTGCCCGAACGGTTGCCGGCGGTGACCGGATGCCGGACGTCACTGACCATGACAGCATCTCTGCCGTGCACCGGACAGGCGCCGACGCGAGAGATGCTGATGGCGATGACCGGGGAGGACAGATCGCAGTTAAGGATCGACCCGGTGCCGTGCTCGTGTCTCCGGCACCCTGATCAGGTCATGTGAGATGTCGAAGACCCGCTTCCTCTTCAAATGGGGTGTCCCAGCCGTTCTCGTGACGGTCCTGATCGTTGCGGTGGCAGCCGCGCTCGTCACCCGCAAGACCTTCGTCGTGGAGACCTGGATCCCCGCTCCGCCCGAGGCGGTGTGGAAAGTCCTGATCGACACTGAGGCCTATCCGCAGTGGAACCCGGTCTTCGTCGAGGTTGAAGGCGCCTATGTGGCGGGAAAGACAGTGCTGAACAGGGTACGGGAACCAGGCGGCGCCATTCTGGAGATGAAGGCGACGGTGGAGACCCTTCTCCCGGGTGCGGAATTGCGCCAGTCCGGAGGCATCCCCGGTATTCTGACCTTCGACCATCGCTGGCTGCTGGAGCCCGCAGATGACGGAACGACGGTGATTCAGCACGAGGTGGACCGCGGTATCGGTCTCTGGTTCTGGAACTCGGACTGGATCGAGCCTGCCTATACGGCCACCAGCGAGGCGCTGGCAGAAAGGGTGCTGTCGGTGATGGCAAAGCCGGAGAGTTGAGGGGTTTCCGCATGCCATCGAAGGAGCCAGAGCCGGTCACTCTTGCCCGGCTCCTTTGCCAATGGGCCGTCGTACGGCTCTGGAAGATTGAGCCGCCTTGTCACAGCATGGAGCGTGCGACCCAGCGGTGGAAGCAGTGCGAGGGACCTTCAAGGACAGGCGTAAAGACACCGCCTGCAAAACCCGGCGAGGCGCGCCCTTCCTGCATGCCCTGGACTGCATCCACGTCTTCCTGGAACACCTCGCGCCAGGATTCGCGCACCGTGGCCCTGAGGTCGGCGCGACCGGGGCCCGCGGCGTTCTTGCCGACGTAGTAGGTGTCCAGGATTTCGCGGCAGCGGCCCGGACCGTCGGGCAGCACGCGGACCGCCCAGAAGTGGTCGTAGTGGATGCCGAGCATGACATTGGGATAGAGCGCCACGTACTCGGCGCGGGTCTGCCAGGGCTCCGGCAGACCGGGGAAACGCGACAGCTGATGGCCATTGCGGTCGGGCTGGTAGACGAGGCTGACCTGTCCCGAGAAGGTCTCCTCCTCGATGTTGAGGTGATCCTCGAGACGTGAATACGAGCTAAGTCCGGGGTGCACCATGGGCAGATGGTAGGCCTCGCAGAAATTCTCGATGGCCAGTTTCCAGTTGGCCTCGAGATCGAAGGTGAGGATCGAGTCCTCGCCGCCATGACAGAGCAGCGACTCATCGAAGCAGGACCATCGTTCGGCAAGCGGCAGGATGAACTCGGCAAAGGGAGGGGCGTCGCCCGACAGGTTGACGAAGACCTGGTCGAACCACACCGCGCTCGGCACCTCGTTGAGGCGGAAGCGCTGCTTGTCGAACCCTTCGCATTCGTGCCGGCCCGGTCCACCGATGTGGGGTGTGAGACGCAGGCTGCCCTCGAGACCGAAGGTCCAGTTGTGGTAGGGGCAGGTGAGCACCACGCCCGTCTTGCCGGACTTGCCGACGAGCCGCATGCCCCGGTGCGGGCAGACGTTGTGGAAGACACGAACCTGGCGATCATGGCCGCGCACCACGAAGAGGGGAATTCCCACGAGATCCAGCGGCATGACATCGCCGGGCTCGGGGACATAGGACGCAGCCACCAGGCACACCCAGGTGCGTGACCACAGGCGGGTTCTCTCGCTCTCGAACCACGATGGCGACACGTAGGCCTCGGCCGGAAGTGGCCGTGCTTCTCCATAGTCGAGGATCACGCTCTCGAGTGCCTGCGGGCTAAAACCCCGCGCCGAAGGGAAGAAGGCTGTACCGGTCATGTGGCAGTCCTCCGATGGCGTCCAGACCATATCAATCCGGCTGTCATGCTGTCAGCGCCTGATTGACCAGGACCCTGAGCTCCTTGCGGATGGGATAGCATCCCGACGGGATGAGCTGGGTCATGAACACCACAGCGATGTCCTCGAGCGGATCGACCCAGAAAGCGGTCGACGCCATGCCGCCCCAGGCGAATTCACCCGGTGAGGCCATGACCCCTGCGGCAGCCGGATCGAGCATCACCGACACACCCAGTCCGAACCCGACACCGTTGTAACTCGTTTCGGCAAAGACCTCCTGGCCCATGGCCGCAAGATCGCTGTCATCGGGAAGATGATTCGTCGCCATGAACTCGACGGTGCGCCGTCCCAGAATGCCGCGTCCTCCCTCCCGGAGCATGTCGGCGAACTTCAGGTAGTCGGCCATGGTGGAGAGCAGGCCACCACCTCCCGAAAAGCAGCTGACCGTGGAAGCAAAGCGGCTGTCCGCGGTTCCATCGACACGCCTGAAGCGGCTGTCTGGAGTGTGTTCGTAGCACGGCACGAAGCGGTCGACGCGATCCCCGGGAAGCTGGAAGAAGGTATCGGTCATGCCCAGGGGCTCGAAGATCTCCTCGGCAAGATAGCGATCGAACGGCTTGCCCGAGATGACCTCCACGAGGTAGCCCAGGACATCGATGGAGACGCCATAGGTCCATCGTGCGCCCGGGTGGTGATCGAGCGGCAGATCGCCAAGGCGCGTGACGACCTCGCCGAGTGACCCGGCCCGGGGCCCGAAATCGACCCTTTTTTCCCGGTAGAGTTTCGCCAGGCCGTCGTTGCCGTTGAAGCTGTATGTGAACCCGGAAGTGTGACAGAAGAGATCGCGGATGGTTATCGGCCGCCTTGCAGGCTCGAGATGCATGCCATAGGGAGTCTCGCCCACCCGCACGGACATGTCGGCCAGTTGCGGGATGTAGGCGTCCACCGGATCCTCGAGCCCGAAGAGGCCCTGTTCATAGAGCCTGAGGGCGGCCACCGAGGTCACTGGCTTGGACATCGAGTAGATGCGGCAGATGGCATCGGGAAAGATGTCCCGTCCGGCCTCCACATCGGCGAGACCGGCGGCTTCGCGGTAGACGAGGGCGCCTTCACGGACGATGGCCGTCATGGCCCAGGGCAGCTTGCCCTCGTCGACATAGCGCTTCATCCAGTCACCGACTCGGTCAAGCCGCATGGACGAAAGACCCACCGCTTCCGGTTCGGCCCTGTGAATGTCGGTCATGTCGGTCGCTCCTTCGTGATCTCAGGAATAGATGGAGGCCCCGAACCGGGCTTTCTTCTCCGTCCAGGCGGGGAAATCGAGCACCACGATGCCATGGCGCTCGACGAAACGATCGACGCCGCCACGCACCTTCTCGTGATACTGCGGCAGGATGCCAGGATAGATCTCGGCCCGGATTTCTCCTGGATCGAAGGTCAGGCGCTCGATGACCGCCGTGATGCCCTCCGGGCTCATGACGGTGATCAGGCGCGTTGCGCCATGACTGAAACCCTTGAGTCCGAAGAGTGACGCGTCAGACACCATGCACGTGTTCCTGGACATCCCGGAAGGCGAGATCCGGAGCATCGCTGATAGCCCTGTCGAGATGCCAGGCATTGCGCGCCAGAAACACCGGCCGGCCGACGTGGTCGGTCGCCATCGCCCCGCGGTTGCGGTCGGCAAAGGTGCGAATCATCCGCTCCGAGGGCGCATCGAGCCAGCGTGCCGTATGGATGCCGGAGGGCTCAAATCGCACCGGAACCTCATATTCGCTGCGTATCCGGTCGGCGAGGACATCAAACTGCAGGGGTCCCATGACACCCACCACCCAGTCGGAGTCCATTTCCGGACGGAAGACATGGGCGGCGCCCTCCTGGGCCAGTTGCTGCAGGGCGCGGCCGAGATGCTTGGACTTGAGGGGATCGGCGGCGCGCACGTTCCGCAGGTGCTCGGGCGCGAAGCTCGGAATGCCGGTGAACGTGAGGTCTCCCTCCTCGGACAGCGTGTCGCCGATATGGAGGTTGCCGTGATTGGGGACGCCGACGATGTCGCCGGCATGAGCCTCTTCGGCCAGTTCACGGTCCTGCGCCATGAAGACCTGGGGGCTGTGCATGACGATGTGTTTGCCGGTCCGCGAGTGCTTCAGTTTCATGCCCCTCCGGAAATGCCCCGACACCAGGCGAACGAAGGCGATCCGGTCTCGATGACGCGGGTCGGTGTTGGCCTGGATCTTGAAGACAAAGCCCGTGACCTCGTCCGTGGTCGGTTCAACCGTGCGCTCACGTGCCGGACGCGGACCGGGTGGAGGGGCGTTCCCCACCAGCCCGCCGATGAGTTCCCGCACACCGAAGTTGTTGAGGGCACTGCCAAAATAGAGAGGCGAGAGATTGCCCGCGAGGTAGTCCTGCCGATTGAACGGAACCATCAGTTCCCTGGTCATCTCGACCTCGTCACGCAGCTGGGCAACGGCGTAACCGGGAAGCAGGGCGTCGAGTCCGGGCGAATCGATGCCTTCGCAGGCAATGCCGTCTCCGATTGTCTCTCCCTTGCCGCGCTTCATGAGAACGAGGCGATCGTGCACCAGGTCCCAGCATCCCCGGAAATCGCGGCCCATGCCGATGGGCCAGCTTGCCGGCGCCACTTCGATCTGCAGTGTCTGCTCGACCTCGTCGATCAGGTCAAAGGGATCGCGCCCGTCGCGGTCCATCTTGTTGATGAAGGTCGTCACCGGCATGTCCCTGAGGCGGCAAACCTCGAACAGCTTTCGGGTCTGGGCCTCGATGCCACGGGCGGCATCGATCACCATGACCGCGCTGTCGACGGCTGTCAGCACCCTGTAGGTGTCCTCGCTGAAATCCTCGTGACCGGGGGTATCGAGCAAGTTGAAGGCACACCCCTGGTAGGTGAAGCTCATCACCGATGCGGTCACCGAAATGCCGCGCTCCTGCTCCACCTTCATCCAGTCGGAACGCGCCCGGCGGCGTTCGCCGCGCGCCTTGACGGCCCCGGCAAGCTGAATGGCACCGCCGAACAGCAGCAGCTTTTCCGTGAGCGTCGTCTTGCCGGCATCGGGGTGGGAGATGATGGCAAACGTGCGCCGCCTGGCGACCTCGTGGTCGAGAGACATCATGTTGACCTGGTGCCGCAATCAGATCCGATGTGTGCCGCCATCATGACAGTTTGTCCAGTTGCAAGAAGCGGGACATTTGATGCGTCCGGGTGATGTCCTATCCTCGGCCCATGAAACGCGTCCTCCCGCTCCTTGCGGTTCTAATGGCAATGTCACCGGTGGCAGCCGGCAGCGTGACCGACATCCTTTCCGCCACCGCGGTGCGAATCGAGGCCTACGTGAACCAGGGAAGGACACTCTCTATTGCCCTTCTTCCGCCTCCCGAGGTGACACTTTCCGGCACGCTCGGTGTTGCCTTCGCGCCGGCGGATGACAGCCAGCCATGGACAGGCAACCTGCCACGGGTGGTGACAGTGGACTCCGACTATTTCGATGGTCCGGTTCTGGAGACGTTTCCCTTCGACCGCGACCGCCTTCACCAGCCGGCTGCCATGGCCGTCACCTTCGGCGCATGTATCGGTGAAGCGCAAATCTGCGTCCTCGAGGAAGCGCTGATCACCATCAGCCCGACCACGGACGGAGATGTGGACGTCGCCATCGCCCTGATCGGGCCGTGAGGTGCGGATCCGGACCCCGTTGAAGCGTCCTTAGTCAACGAGATCGTGCCAGTGACCGTCCAGGCCAAGGAATCGGCCACCGTCATGGAAGGCTGATGCCCCGGCGTCCCCTGCAACGCGGAGCATGGCCGGCATTGGCTCTCCCGATGCTTCGAGGATGGCGGCCAGGGTGTCGTGTCCGATGTCGTCGATGAGCTCGAAGGGTCCTCTCTTCCAGGCAAACCCCCAGCGCATCGCGCGATCGATGTTGACGATGTCATCGGAAATCTCGCCTACCAGACCGGCCGCGTAGGCAAGAACACCACCCATGAGATCCCGGGCGAAGTCTCCCGCAGCGCCTGATGCAGTCATGAGTTCCCGTGGAGTCGCCGGGGTTCCGGCTGCATCCGGCGGTGGCGTCGGGCGCCATTGGGCGCCATCGAGATCAAAAGTCTCGCGCAGCCTGCCGCCGTCCTCTGTCCTGGTGACCCGGTAGAAGCCGCCCCGCGTCTTGCGTCCGAGCTGGCCCCTCGCAAGCATCGCCTGCTCCTCTTCCGGGAATGTCGTGTAGAGGTGGCCCGTGTCGCCTTCGGGGAGATTCGTTGCCAAATTCTTGCCGACAAGGTCCATCACGTCGAGGCCAATGAGATCGATCAGACCGTAGAGCCCCGTCGGCGGCAGACCCACAGGAGTCGACATGAGGGCATCGATCTCCTCCATCTGCAATCCGCCTTCGCGGCGCGCCTTTCTGGCCTTGTGGAGGCCCGACAGCATCCAGAAACAGCCGATGCGATTGCCGATGAAGTTCACGGTGTCCTTGGCATGAACGACACCCTTGTCGAGTTTGGTCGAGCAGAACGTTGCCATCGCCTCGACCACCTCCGGCTCGGTCTCTTCACCGGGAACGATCTCCAGCAGTTTCATCACCTTCACGGGATTGAAGAAGTGGGTCACCACGATGTCCTGGCGCAACCGTTCGGGCATGTCTTCGGTGATCGACCGCAGCGGGATGCCCGAGGTGTTGGTGGAGATCACCGAACCGTCGCTGCGCCAGTGCTCGAGCTTCGTGAACATGTCGCGTTTTGTTGCGAGATCCTCGATGACGGCCTCGCAGATCCAGTCGTAACCTGAGATCATTGCCAGATCATCGAAGGTGCCGGTCTCGATCAGGCTGGCGCTTTCGGGATTGTCGATGGCCGGAGGACGTCCGTCGGTGATGCGGTGCATCGCCGCATCCACGGTGTCGCGATCCACGTCAAGGAGCAGGACCCTGCATCCCGCGTCCGCGCACTTGCCGGCGATACCGGTTCCCATGGTTCCGGCGCCGATCACGGCCACCGAGTTGATCGTGCGTGTCATGCCTCTTTACCCCAAGTCTCCAGGCGGGCCTCCCTATAGCACCGAGAGGGGATGCTGCGCGACCGCTGCCACCACGTTCTCCATCATGCGCGCCAGCATGGCGCCATCGTCCGCCACAACACGCACGAGAAGGCCGCACTCCCCCGGGAGCGTCGACACGCCGGCATAGGCACCCGAGTGCGCCACAGCCTCGTTGAGGGCTTCCGCAAGGCCGGGCGCCGCAGCGCTGCCCCCAACCAGGCCGATCGTGCCGTGCACCGCCACACCCGCACACGCGAGGTCCTTCCCGGACGTCCGCACGCGGTCGAGCACCAGAAGGGTGCCGTCATCGGCCCGCACAACCGTCTCCGATTCAAGGGACGCGAAATGCCTCCCAGGAACGCCTGCATCGTGAGGCAGGAAAGCGTCACACCACATGACATCGGCGCCATCATGAACCACCACTTCCAGCGACGTGCGGACCCGGGCGCCCGGGAACAGCACCAAGGGACGTGGTTGCCAGGCGAGTCGGCTGCCGGGATGCGCGTCGAGACGGACATGCTGCAGGGCATCGTCTGCCGGCATGGCATGGGCGATGGTTGCCCCCTGGGTCCGGATCGTCACCGAGGTTCCCTCGCCAGCCACAATTCCGGCAGCAAACCGGTCGCCTTGGAGAAGGCCGGCTCCAAGCGACTGGAGGATCACGAACAGCCCGTCACCATCGTCAAACGGACGGGTGAGGTGAAAGGGGAAGGCGACGTACTGGCTCTTCAGGAAGGTCCTGCCGGAAGGCGCCCTCGCGAAATCCAGCGCCAGTTGCCGGCCATGTCCCGTCGCAGACCGGCCCATCAGCCGTCGAACAGCACGTTCCGGACAATGTGATCGACGACATCAGCGATCGCTTCCCCAGTCCGGCAATTGGTGACAATGACGGGCCTGCCGCGTCGTACCTCGCGGGCCTCTTTGGTCATCGCGGCGAGGTCGACGCCGACATGGGGCGCAAGATCCGCCTTGTTGATCACGAGGAGGTCCGCCTGCAGAACGCCTGGACCCCGCTTGCGTGGGATGTCGCTGCCGCCCGACACGTCGATCACGAAGATCCAGTAGTCGACGAGTTCGGGAGAAAAGGTCGATGCGAGGTTGTCGCCTCCCGATTCGAGCAGCACGAGATCGAGTGGGTGAAAGCGCATCTCGAGACGCTCCGCCGCATCGAGATTGAGTGTCGGGTCCTCGCGGATGACCGTGTGTGGACAAGCGCCCGCCTCAACGGCCACCACGCGGCGGGGTTCAATCAGACCACTGCGCTGCAGCCGTTCGGCGTCTTCCCGGGTCACAAGATCGTTGGTGATGACGGCAAGGCTGGTGCCGCGGTCGGCGAAAGCGGGTATCAGGCATTCAAGCAGCGCCGTCTTTCCCGAACCCACCGGGCCACCGATCCCGACGCGTGCTGCAGAGAGTGGTTCCGTCACCTTGTCGTCATCCCTGTCAGTTGGCGAAGAGCCGCACGTCCCCCCTCTCGTGGCGCATCACGGCGATGTCGGCCAGGGGGGTGAAGGCATGGGGTTCGTCGGGAGGCCGGACGGCCAGGATGCCGGCAATGTCGTCCGTCACCTCACCCAGAATCGCCTGGGCTTCCAGTGGTCCCGTCAGGGAGAGCCGAATGGCCGCCTGGGCGATGCCGGACATCAGGGTCCAGGCCGACAGGGTCTCGAGGACCTCGATCGTCATGCCCGCCCCGGCCCACACCGCGCCCTGGACCACCGGAAGATGGCCATGGGCACGGCCGTCGGCAACAAGGCGACGCCATCGCAGGGCGGCCTGGTTGCCGAGGCCTGCATGAGCGCGCAAGAGGGCGCGGCCCGCCTGGCACGATCCGGCACGCAGTTCGCTGGCAAGGGTCATGGCGTCGAGCATCCGGTCGAGACCACTCCACTCCTCGTCGCAGCCGGTCTCGGCCGCCCGCCTTGCCATGACCCGGTCGGCCGTCGCCCAGCGGTGGCGAAGCTGGATCCTGGCGAACTCCAGAACGTCGGCACCGTCGTTCACCTTGCCATCCTCCGCCAGGGTTTCGAGACCCCACGAGAAGGCGAACCCACCCGAGGGAAAGGCGCTGTCGCCCATCCTCAGGGCAGCGAGAAGGGTGCGGATGTCAGTCATGTGCCAGGGAGATCCGGCCGTCGGCGAGGAAGGCATCGATGCGAGCCAGATAGTCCTTCCGGGGACCCTCCAGGGCAACGGCAAGGAGAGGACCACGGAAGGCGACGCGCCAGTGGAGATTGCCCGCATGGTAGCCCAGTTCGAGGGCAGCCGCCGTATCCACGGGCTTCAGATACAGCCATGTCTCGACACGGGCCCTGACGATGATCGCGCGATCGGTCTCGAGCAACAGCACGGCGCCATCGTCGAGGGCGGTGGTGCGTGGCAGTGCAATGGCGCAGTCAGTGCCCTTGTCGGTGACGGTGCGCAGTCTCTTGCGCAGCATGTCACGGCGATCAAGGATGATGGTCTCGACCCGGTCTTCATGGGCAAGGTCGTGCAGTGCCTCGCCGAGACCGGAATCGGACACCATGCCCACGATCCCCGTCAGTTTCAGCATGCCTGGCTCCCTTGGCGCGAGTTCAGTCATGCCCACTATACCTTGCATCGGGATCGAAGACCGGCGACGAATATCCGTCAACCCGGCACCCCTCCACCGATGAAACCTGTTGATCTCGTCATCGCGGTCGTCGTGCCGGTCCTGTGGGGCGCAGGATTCGCCGTGGCCAAGGGATCGCTCGACGAGTTCCCGCCACTTTTTCTCATGGGCATGCGCTTCACCCTCGCGGCCCTGATCCTCGTGTGGTTCGTCAGGCCGCTATGGAGTATTGCCGGACGCCTGGCCCTGGTCACCTTCTTCGGCGGCACCCTTGCCTACGGACTGCAGTTCACGGGGCTTCTCGATCTCGATGCCTCCACCGCCGTCCTCGTGGTGCAGGTCGAGGTCGTCTTCGCCGCCATCATGGCGAGCCTCTTCTTTCATGATCACCTGTCGCGCCGGCAGTGGTGCGCCATGGTGCTGGCCTTTGCCGGAGTGGTACTGATCGCCGGCGAACCCCGGGTGCACACGGAACCGCTGGCCTTCTTTATGGTGGTTGCCGGGGGCGTTGCCTGGGCTGCCGGCCAGACCATGGTAAAGACCCTGGGACCAGTCGGCGGGCTGCGGCTGGTCGCCTGGTTTGCTGCCTTCGCCGGCCCGCAGATGCTGGTGGCATCCCTTGTCGTGGAAAGCGGCCATTGGCAGGCCGTGCGCGAGGCATCGTGGTCCGGCTGGCTGGGGGTCGTCTATCTTGCCCTCTTCATGACAGCGACGGGGTACGCCCTGTGGTTCCGTCTGATCGGCCGCTACCGGATGAACCAGATCGTGCCTTTCCTCCTGCTGGTTCCGGTGACGAGTATTGTCGGCGGGGTTTTCTTTCTCGGCGAAACCCTCTCACCCTGGATCATTGCCGGTGGTCTGCTTGTCATGGCCTCGGTAACCTTCATTCACCTGCAACAACCCCGCCAACCGGCTGCCGCCGGCAAATCGACCCTCGAAGGACAACAGGAAACATGAGCCAGGACATTGTGACGGCGACGGCCGATGGCATCCTGCAAATCCGCCTCAACCGGCCGCAGAAGAAGAATGCCCTGACCCGCGAGATGTACGCGACCATCGAGGCGACATTCAACCGCGCCAATGACGATCGCAGGATCAAGGTGATCTGGGTCACAGGGAGTGGTGATTCCTTCTCGAGCGGCAACGACGTCGGCTCCTTTCTCGAGGAGGCGACGGACGATCGCCTCCCCGACGCCGACGGTTTCCTTGACGCCCTGGCTGCGCTCGAGGTCCCGCTTGTTGCCGCCGTCAATGGACTGGCGGTGGGCGTTGGCGCGACCATGCTGCTTCACTGCGACCTCGTTCACGCCGCGGCCGGCGCCACATTCCGCTTCCCCTTTGTCGATCTCGGCGTCTTCCCGGAAGCGGCCTCCACGATTCTGCTGCCGCGCCTTGCCGGCCACCAGCGCGCCATGGAAATGATGCTTCTCGCCGACTCCTTTGATGCACCGAAAGCTCATGCCATCGGCATGGTGAACGATGTTTTCGAGGCGAACGTTCTCGAAGAGGAGAGTCTGCGCATCACCCGCCGCCTTGCCGCAAAGCCCGCCGCATCCCTGCGCCTGACCAAGGCGCGCGTGAAGGCCGGATACGGTGATCTCCGCGCCGTCATCGCCGAGGAGACCCCGCTGTTTGCGCGCGCGTCCCGGTCACCGGAGGCGCGCGAGGCCTTCAACGCCTTCCTCGAGAAACGCCGTCCGGACTTCTCGCAGTTCGACTGAGGCCTCAAGCCTGGCCGGCAAAGTCCAGCCATTCCTCCTCGGTCATGACGACGAGCGAGAGTTCGCGGGCCTTCTTCAGTTTCGAACCGGCAGCCTCTCCGGCAACGACGATGTCCGTCTTCGCCGAGACCGAACCCGCCACCCTGGCGCCCAGCGCCTCGGCGCGCGCCTTGGCTTCCTGACGGGTCATGGTCTTCAGCGAACCGGTAAAGACGACACTCTTGCCGGAGACAGGCGATTCATCCGCCACGCGTGCCACCGGCTCGATCGTGAGCCGCTCCAGGAGACCGTCAAGCACAGCCCGGTTGCCGGCATCGGAGAAGAAGGCGGCAAGGGAATCGACGACCGCCGGTCCGATGCTGTCGATATCCTGCAGATCCTCCATACCCGAGTCGGTATCGAGGGCCTGGCGCATGGCGGCGGGTTCTCCCCAGTGGCGGGCAAGCAGCCTTGCCGTGGTCTCCCCGACGTGGCGGACACCCAGCGCGTTGATGAACCGGTCGAAGGAAATGGCCCGGCGGGCCGTGATGGCGGCATAGAGATTGCGCGACGAGGTTTCACCCCAGCCCTCCTCGCCGGCAAGCGCATCACCGACCGTCTCCTCGAGATCGAAGATGTCGACGGGGCTGCTGATCCACTCCTTCTCCCGGAACTGGGCGATCTGCTTGTCACCCAGTCCCTCGATGTCGAAGGCCTGGCGGGACACGAAGTGCCTCAGTCGCTCGACGATCTGGGCCGTGCAGCGCAATCCCCCGGTACAGCGCCGTACCACGTCCACCTGACCGGTCCGCGTATTGGTGTCACGCACCGCCTGGCTGCCGCATACGGGGCAGGTCTCCGGAAAGACAAAGGACCGCGCATCGGCCGGACGCCGTGCCGGCACCGGACCGAGGACCTGCGGAATGACATCGCCGGCCCTCTGGATGGTGACTGTATCGCCGATGCGCACGTCCTTTCGCCGGATCTCCTCCTCGTTGTGGAGTGTCGCCCGCTCGACGACGACCCCGCCCACATTTACAGGCTCAAGGACAGCCACCGGTGTGAGACTGCCTGTACGGCCCACCTGGATGTGGATGTCACGCAGCACCGTGGTGGCCTTTTCCGCCGGGAACTTGTGCGCCACGGCCCAGCGTGGCGCCCGGCTGACAAATCCCAGTCTCGACTGCCAGTCGAGCCGGTCGACCTTGTAGACCACGCCGTCGATATCGAAGGGAAGTTCCGCACGCCTGTCGCCGATACGACGGTGACAGGCGAGAAGATCGTCCAGACCGCAGACGACACGCACGTCGGGCGCCACCGGCAATCCCCAGCCGGAGATGACCTCAAGCATGCCGCTGTGCGTGGTGGCCGGCAGCGTGCTCGCCTCACCCCAGGCATAGATGAAGATGCGCAGGGGCCGCGATCGCGTCACCGAGACGTCGAGTTGCCTGAGTGATCCCGCCGCGGCGTTGCGCGGGTTGGCGAAGGGACGTTCATCCTGTGCCGCCCGGTCGCGGTTGAGCTGGAGAAAGTCCTCGCGGCACAAATAGACTTCACCACGCAGTTCGACCAGGTCCGGGATCGCCTCACCCTGGAGGCACTGCGGCACGTCGCCGATCGTGGCCACATTGGCGGTGATGTCCTCCCCCGTGTGGCCATCTCCCCGGGTGGCGGCACGCACGTAGCGGCCACGCTCATAGCGCAGGGACACCGCCAGCCCGTCGACCTTCGGTTCCGCCACGACACCCAGGTCCTCGTTGTCGCCAAGGCCCAGAAACCTTCTCACCCTGGCAAGGAAATCCGCCACATCTTCATCATCGAAGGCGTTCCCCAGCGAAAGCATCGGCACCCCGTGGGCGACGGTCGCAAAGCCGCCGGCAGGAGCCGCGCCCACGCGTCGCGACGGGCTGTCGTCTCGGATGAGATCGGGGAACTTCGCCTCAAGGTCGTCAAGACGTCGCCTCAGCGCATCGTAGGCGGCATCGTCGATCTCCGGCGCGTCATCGACGTGGTAGAGCCGGTCGTGGCGTCCGATCTCCCGTACGAGTTCATCGATCTCCTGCTTCGCCTCGTCTCGCGTCATGTCATCTCCATCCGGATACGGGCCATCCACCCCCACGAACCGGGTCCGGTGACAATCCCGCCCCAATCGCACCGGCGACTGCGTCACCGCACGCCAACAAACCCCGGCTGACTCCATGTATCCGCCCCCGGATCATGAATTCATGAAGCCGGGACGGTAGAATTCAGTGTTCGTTCGGTCTGCGACAATTCGACCAGGGGTTTCTATCCCGGAGGTCGTATCATGGTCAAAGGGATGGCCCGGACCAGAAAGTGGACATCACCGAAGAGGCGCACGATTCCCGGCACGATCCACAATTCGCCAAATCACCCTCTGACTATTCGCCCAATCACCCGTTGGAATTCCTCCAAATCACCCGTTGGATGGTACGCTTCGTCTTGCCATCAAGAGCTCCGGACCCTACTGTCACATCACTTCTCACAGTGACTGCATGCCAACGAATGGACTACCTGCCACGAATCGTCGACGCCGAGTTGGCGGAACTGCTGGAGGCCTCCGGGGCGGTGCTTGTCGAGGGCCCAAAGGCTTGCGGGAAAACGGCAACCGCCATGCGTGTGGCCGCGAGCAAGGTCTTGCTGGACATAGACGACAATGTCCGGCGCATGATCGGCATCGATCCTGCGGTCGCACTCGAAGGCGACACGCCGCGCCTGATCGATGAGTGGCAGCTGGAGCCCACACTGTGGAATCACGTTCGCAGGACGGTCGACCGTCGTTCTCGATCCGGTCAATTCATCCTCACCGGATCTGCAGTTCCTGCGGACGACATGACCCGCCACACCGGCGCTGGACGCTTTACCCGACTTCGCATGCGCCCGTTGTCTCTCTACGAGGCGAGACACTCTTCTGGCGAAATCTCACTGAGAAGGCTCCTTGACGGTGAGCGGCAGCGATCGCAGCGGTGCGATCTTTCAATCGCTTCCGTCGCCGAACTCGTCTGCGCCGGCGGCTGGCCCGGAAACACCGGCAAACCCCTGAGGTCGGCTCTTCGCATGAACCAGGGCTACCTGGACGAGATCTGCCGTGCGGACATCTCCAGAGTCAGCGACAAGAGGAGAGATCCGGTCAAGGTGGCGCGCCTTCTGCGGTCTGTGGCCCGGAACGTCGCAACTCCTGTCGCCATGGCGAAACTGGCGCGCGATGTTGAACGCGACGGTGAGAGCCTGAAAACGGATACGGTCGCCGAATACCTCGAAGCGCTGGATCGGCTCATGCTGGTGGAAGACCAGCCCGCATGGTCACCACACCTCAGGTCACGGACCGCGCTTCGGGCGACGCCTGTGAGGCACTTCGTGGATCCTTCGCTGGCCGCTGCCGCCCTGCGGGCCACGCCTGCACGTCTGACCGCCGATCCGGAGTTCCTCGGTCTGCTGTTCGAGTCCATGGTCATACGTGATTTGCGCATCTATGCGCAGGCGGCGGATGCCCACGTGTTTCACTACCGGGAGAAGGAAGGGCTGGAGGTTGACGCCATTGTCGAAGCGGCGGACGGACGTTGGGCAGCCTTCGAGATCAAGCTGGGCGAACGCTGGGTGCCGGAGGGCATGAATAGCCTGAACAGACTGGCCGAGCGCATGGAGGGGAGCGACCACCAACAGCCCTCGGCGCTTGCGGTCATCGTGCCGAACGGTTACGGCCACGCGGGCATGCAGAATGTGGGAGTCATCCCGATTGGCGCGCTGGGGCCATGAGCGCATCCGGGCACGACCGCACTGCCAAGCCTGCGATGGTCTGATCAAACAATGCTCTCCCGAAGATCTCGACATGGCCAGAGCGGGAAGCCAGACCGGGGGTTGGACATCGTCAACAGGGTACGTCGGCCTCTGGCATGAACCACAAATCCCGAATTCGGAGCGGGATCATTCATGATCCCCCATGTACCAACAGCGTTGGAAGGACATTGCCGTGAATGACATCGATCGTGCGTCGATCAGAACCACAATTGACACACTTGCGCTGGCCGACAGTCTTCTGGACGGTGTGACAGTACCGGATGTTGACCAGATTCCTCCGTGGGTGGCAGCCCACGTGTGGATCTACAGGGCAATGTGTCTCCTGCTCGACTCGCTGGATGGTGTTGAAGAGGTGACGTTCTCCGACGAAGAGCAGGTTCCCGTCTCCCTGACCAGGCAGCCCTACATGCATCTCGCACGACGACACAAGGCACTGTCCGACAGGTATCTCGAAAGGGCACGGGACGCTGAAGGATGAACTGACCGGGGCGGCCGGATTGTCCCTCATTGGGGACTTCCCTTCCTTGACAGGATCGAAACGGAGTCAGGGCATCCTGAAACAGCTTCATCGATTTCCGGCGGGTCACATGCGAGGCAGTGCCACTCATGGCAACCCGTTGAGGCACCATTTTCGGATACGCTTTCCAGGCAGTTCGACCCGCCGCCTTGCCGATGGGTTGACCGACATCAGCGTGGGGACCGGTCCACGCTGCTGTCTCATGGATCGAGGAGGCTTGCTGCCGCGGCGCGGGATTCCGCGGTGATGTGGGCACCGGCCAGCATGCGAGCCAGCTCTTCCCGGCGATCGTCGCCGGAGAGCATCCGCGCTTCGGCAACCGCCGTGTCGGCTCTCGAAAGCAGGATGTGGTGGTCGGCATGCGCCGCCACCTGGGGGGCATGGGTCACGACGAGAACCTGGGTGCGCTGACCGAGGCGGTGCAGTCGCTCGCCGACTGCATCCGAGACCGCGCCACCCACACCGCTGTCGATTTCGTCGAAGACGAGGGTGCCGGCAGGCTCGTCGCCCTGTCCGGCTACTCTGAGGGCGAGCATGAAACGCGACAGCTCACCGCCCGAGGCGATCCTGCCGAGCGGGCCGGGAGCGGCTCCGGGTGTTGTCACCACCGTGAACTGCACGGTTTCGGCGCCATCGGCGCCCCATCCGGCGAACTCCCGTGGCTCGAGGCAGGTGGCGAAAACCGCGTGATCCATCCTGAGCGGTGCCAGTTCCGCCATCACCGCGGCATCAAGGGCATGCGCTGCCTTGCGGCGGCGTTGTCCGAGATCACAACAGGCGCTCCGGAACACCTCCAGGAGCCGGACCTCATCCTCCCTGGCAGCCATCACTTCCTCCTCAAGACCCTCCACTGCCGCAAGGTCACGGGCGAGATTCTCCCGCACCTCGAGGAGTCCAGCCACCGTCGTCTGATGGCGCCGTGCGGCGCTCTTCAGGGCAAACAGACGGTCCTCGATCTCGTCGAGCCGGTCGGCTTCATTCTCGAGTCCGGTGGCCGCACGCGCCAGGGCGGACGAGGCCTCTGCGATCTCGACAAGGGCGCGGTCGACGGCGCCAAGGGCCTCATCGACCATGCCGCCGGCGACGTCCCGGACCCGCACCAGTGCGGCGCTGGCAGTGGCGAGTCCGTCATCGACACCGCGCTCTCCGGCAAGCGCTGTTGCAGCGATGTCCATTGCCTCCGCCACCTTGCGGCTGTTGGCGAGCCTGGTTCGCGTGGCCGCAAGGATGTCCTCCTCGTCCTCGCCGGGATCAAGTATCTCGAGATCACGCAGCTCGCTGGCAAGAGTGTCCACGGTTTCCCGGCGTCCGGCCTGGTCGGCCTCGAGGCTCTCGAGCTTCTGCTTCGCCTGTTGCCATGCCGCAAAGGCCTGGCCGACTCCCTCAACGGCGTCCCGATTGTCGGCAAAGGCATCGAGCAGCATCCGGTGTGTCGCCGGACGCAACAATCCACGCTGGTCCTGCTGACCGTGGCACTCGACAATGTGATCACCGATTTCTCTCAGAAACGCCACACCGATGACCTCGTCGTTGGCATGGGCAACACTGCGGCCGTCTGCCCTGACCTGCCGGCGAAGGACGAGTTCCTCATCGCATTCGATGCCCCGCTCTTCGAGCATGCCGATGACGGCGCTCTCCCGGCCGATGCGGAAAGTGGCCGTGACCGACGCCCTGTCGGCGCCGGGCCGGATCATGGAGATGTCGGCACGGCGACCGATGACCAGCCCCAGTGCATCGAGAAGAATTGACTTGCCGGCTCCGGTTTCACCGGTGAGGACCGTCAGTCCATCGCCGAACTCGAGATCGATGCGTTCGATGACCGCCAGGTTGCGGACACTGAGCGAGGTCAGCATGACGGTGGCCGGCTCACCTCATGCGGCTGTAGAGGGACGGTCATCGCCGCCTCAGGAAAGCAACCGGTGTTGGGCCAGCAATGACCAGGCATCCTCGTACCAGTCGCTGCCGGGATAGTTGTGAGCAAGGACCGCCGCGGAATCACGGGCCTGGCCAACGAGTCCGAGCGCCAGGTAGGTTTCCACGAGACGCAACAGCGCCTCGGGAACGTGGGACGTCGTCTGGTAGTGGTCGATGACCGTGCGGAACCGGTTGACCGCCGCGATGTAGGCGCCGCGCTCTTGGTACCAGCGGCCGATGCTCATCTCCTTGCCTGCGAGATGGTCGAGGGTCAGTTCCAGCTTGAGTGTGGCATCGCGGCTGTAGGGGGAATCCGGGAAGAGTCGCAGCAACTCTAGAAAGGCATCCCTCGACTTTTCCGCCATGCGCTGGTCGCGTTCCACGTCCGAAATGCGTTCGTAGTAGCTCTGGGCGATGAGATAGTAGGCGTAGACTGCGTTCTCGTTACCCGGATGGGACTCGATGAAACGGGAGGCGGACGCGATCGCCGCTTCAAAGTCGCCCTGAAGATAGCTGGCATAGGCAGACATGACCTGGGCATGCTTTGCCCACTGTGAATAGGGGTGCTGCCTCTCGACCTCCTCGAATTCGGCCACCGCGAGACTGCGTTCTCCCGCCTCGAGCAGGTTGACCGCGTTGTTGTAGATCTCCTCTACCGGTCTCTCCACGTACGTGTCCGGATCATCCGTACCGCAGGCAGCCAGAGTCACCATGAGGACGAGAACCAGAATCCCCCTTGCCGCAGTCATGCACATCCCTTTGCCTGCCTGCCTCACGATAGCACCCGACCGGGTCCGGCGCACCCGTACACGGCACCCCGACCATGATGGCAGGTCATCGCGCAGACAGGCCCATGCCGGTGATGTCGGTGGAGGGATTCATGGTCCCGTTCCCATGTCGGAGAGGCAACACCGTTGACATAGACGCGGGCGCATGATGCGGCAAGGGGTGAGAGAGACCGCTTGCAACCAATCCGCTTCACGGTGAATGTGCCGCCATGCCTCGTTCCGAAATGCGCCTTTCTGCCGTTCTCGGTCCCACCAACACGGGCAAGACACACCTCGCCGTCGAACGCATGCTTGCATACCGCAGCGGCATGATCGGCCTGCCGCTGCGATTGCTGGCGCGAGAAATCTATGATCGCGTCGTCGCCAGCAAGGGCACAGGTGCAACCGCGCTCGTCACCGGCGAGGAACGCATCGTGCCTGAAAGGGCCCGCTACTTCGTCTGCACCACCGAATCGATGCCTCTCGACATGGACGTCGAGTTTCTCGCGGTGGACGAGATACAGCTCGCCGCCGATGAGGAACGTGGACACGTGTTCACCGACCGCCTTCTGAGAGCCCGGGGAAGAGAGGAGACCATCCTGATGGGAGCCGCCACCATGCGTCCCGCCATCCGGGAACTCCTGCCCGATGCGCAGACAGTCGTCAGGCCGCGGTTTTCCGATCTTTCCTACGCGGGATCCACCCGGCTCGCGCGTCTGCCGCCGCGTAGTGCCGTGGTCGCCTTCTCGATCCCCGATGTCTACGAAATTGCGGATATCCTGCGCCGCCAGCGTGGCGGTTGTGCCGTGGTTCTCGGTGCACTGTCGCCCAGGGCACGCAATGCACAGGTCGCCATGTACCAGGCCGGCGACGTCGAGCACATCGTCGCCACCGATGCGATCGGCATGGGCCTCAACATGGATGTCAACCATGTCGCCTTCGCCGCGCTGCGCAAGTTCGACGGCAGAAGGGTCAAGACCCTGGCAGCACACGAGCTGGCACAGATCGCCGGACGCGCCGGGCGCCACACCAACGACGGCACCTTCGGTGTGACCGCCTCGCTCTCGGGCATGGAGCCGTCGCTCGTCCAGGCCATAGAAAATCACAGGTTCGATGACGTCGGCTCGCTCATGTGGCGCAATCCGGATCTCGATTTTCGCAGCTGCCTCGCGCTTCTGAAGAGCCTGGAACGGCGTCCCCGCCACGCCTTCCTCGTACGTGCCGGCGAAGCGGATGACCATCGCGCGCTGGCCAGCCTCATCCGCGATGCCGACATCACGCGACTCGCCTGCCACCCGGAGGCGGTTCGCCTGCTTTGGGAGGTCTGCCGGGTCCCTGACTACCGCAAGGTCATGCACGACCACCACGTCCGGCTTCTCGCCCACATCTATCGTCACCTGGCCGGTCCGAAAATGCGGTTGCCGGAGGACTGGGTGCATCGCAGCATCACCCGCCTCGACCGGACCGGCGGCGACATCGACCTCCTGATGAGCCGCATCGCCCATATCCGCACCTGGACCTACATCTCCCATCGTTCGGACTGGGTGGATGATCACGCCAGCTTGCGGGAAGAAGCCCGCGCCATCGAAGACCGTCTTTCCGATGCCCTTCACGAACAGCTCATCCAGCGGTTCGTTGACCGCCGCATGGCATTGGTTGCCGTGAGGCTGAGACAGGGCGAGGCCCTCGACATCCATGTCGACGGCGACGGTCGCATCATGGTCGAGGGAGAATCGATGGATCGCCTGCAGGGATTCCGCCTGATGCGTCCGGCGCGAACGGGGCGGGCGATCGATCGGGTCCTGGCCACCGAGACGCGCCGAATCGCCGCCCGCGCGGTGGTAGGCCGCGTGGAGGAACTGGCGGCGGAAGACGGACGGGGCCTTGAGGTGGACAGCTCGCTGGTGGTGCGCTGGCGCGGCGATGCGATCGCCCGCCTTGCGGCAGGCCGCTCGATCGTCGAGCCGGGGGTCACGGTTCTTGCTTCGGAAATCCTGAGCGACGAGGACACCCGGAGGGTAAAGGCAGCGATCGAACATTGGTTTGCCCAGCGACTTTCCGGGAGCCTCGAACCGCTTCTCGCCCTCGCAAATGCCGGGTTCGGGGGAGCGGCGCGGGGCATCGCCTTCCAGCTCGTCGAAGGACTTGGCGTTGCGACGGAACACACCTGTCTTGACCTGGTTCGCAGCCTCGATGCCGCCGATCGTCGCCGGCTGACCACGTTCGGGGTCCGATTCGGTACTCGTGCCGTCTTCGTCAAACCGATGATGTCATCTACGGATCTCGCCTTGCGGTCCATCCTGTGGGCCCTCGCCCACGACCACGGCAGGGTGCCGGACGTCCCGTTGAAGGGCGAGGTCGCTCTCGAAGCCGATTCATCCCTCCCCGGTTCCTTCTGGCAGGCGATCGGATACTTGCAACTCGG
>JAJEBJ010000457.1 GCA_022822575.1 Alphaproteobacteria bacterium
TGCGTAACCGGAGCCGGCGAAATCCGGGTCGACCCCGCGAATGATCTTCTGGTGGCCGGCAGCGTGACGATCAGCAAGGGCGACATCATCACCATCGACGGGTCCACCGGTGAGGTGATTGCCGGCGAAATACCGACCCGACAGCCAGAGCAGTCCGGAGAGTTCGAGATCTTCATGGCGTGGGCCGATGAGGCGAGGACTTTGGGTGTGAGGGCCAATGCCGAGACACCGGTCGATGCGGCAAGAGCGCGGGAGTTCGGCGCCGACGGCATTGGTCTCTGCCGGACGGAGCACATGTTCTTCGAAAACGGCCGAATCATCGCCATGCGCGAGATGATCATGGCGGAGGACGTTGAGGGCCGGCGTCGCCCCCTCGAGAGGATCCTGCCCATGCAGCGGGCGGACCTTGTCGAACTGTTTCGCACGATGGCGGGCCTGCCCGTGACCGTGCGCCTTCTCGACCCGCCTCTGCACGAGTTCCTGCCGACCGGCTTGCGGGAACTTGAGGAACTGGCGCGCCACACCGGGACCGATGTCGAACATGTGCGGTTGCGCGCCGCTTCGCTGAGGGAACTCAACCCCATGCTCGGACATCGCGGGTGCCGGCTCGGGATCTCCCATCCGGAGATCTACGAAATGCAGGCCCGCGCCATTCTCGAGGCAGCTCTCGAGGCCGGACACGCTGAAGGTGAACCGGTGCATCTTGAAATCATGGTGCCGTTGGTCGCGACAGGCCGTGAACTTGCCGTCATCCGCCAGTCGATTGACGCCGTGGCGGCGGATGTCGCGGCTGAGACCGGGGAGCGTCCGCACTACCAGGTGGGAACCATGATCGAGTTGCCTCGCGCGGCGCTGCAGGCGGGTGATATTGCCCGCTCGGCCGACTTCTTCAGTTTCGGAACCAATGACCTGACGCAAACCGTGTTCGGCATCAGCCGCGACGACTCGAGCCGCTTCATCGAACGCTACCTCGAGGAGGACATATTCGCCGAGGATCCTTTCGTCACTCTCGATACCGAGGGTGTCGGGGAGTTCGTGGCACTTGCCAGCACCAGGGGAAGGCGCACAAGGAGTGACCTCGGACTGGGCATCTGTGGCGAGCACGGCGGAGACCCCGCCTCCATCGCCTTTTGTCACCGAACGGGTCTCGACTACGTGTCATGTTCCCCCTACAGGATTCCCATCGCCCGCCTGGCAGCGGCCCAGGCAGCCATACTGGAGCAGGACTCATCATGAAGTACCAGGCACTGTCCTTCGATTGCTACGGCACGCTGATTGACTGGGAGCGCGGAATTGCGGAGTGGCTGGGTTCTTGGGGGCAGGACAACGGGCTTGATGTTCCTGGAGAGGAACTGGTCCGCCGTATGTTCGATGCGCAGAGAGTCGAACAAGGGCACGACACGTTCCTTTCCTATCGCAGTGTTCTCTCCCGGTCCCTCGCGCGTCTTTCCGATTCCTGCGGAATTCCGGTGGACGAGGGCGCGTGCGAGCGATTTGCGCAGAGTGTTGTTGACTGGCCGGCTTTTGACGATTCGGCGCGCTCCCTTGAGACGCTTGCGCGCCAGGGGCGGATCCTGTGCGTGATCTCCAATGTCGATCGCGATCTCTTTGCCGGCAGTGCCACCCGGCTTGAGCGGCAATTCGACATTCTCATCACCGCCGAAGACGTCAAGGGATACAAGCCTGGTCCGCGTCACTTCGATACTCTCGTTGCCAGCCTCGGGGAAAGGGGACTCGGCGAGAATGACCTGCTTCACGTCGCTCACAGCCGGTTCCATGACATTGCGCCGGCAAACGCCCGAGGCTGGACGAGTTGTCGGGTGACTCGCCACGGAGACAATTGGGCGCCGGAGGGCGTCGATGGCATCGAGGGGACCTATTGTGTCCCTCACATGAAGGATGTCGTTGATCTTCTGGGGCGCATCGATCCGGCGTGACAGGCCATTCACACGGTCTCGTGGACCTGACGAGATGGCCGGGCCAGCTCACGCGACCGGGGGCTGCGGATCAGTCAGCGGAAGCCGACTCTTGCGGAAACCACCCGGGTCGTTCGGCGTTGAGGATTGTCGTGCCGCCGCGAACCTCTCTGTCACCGGCTTCCTCGAGCCGGTCCATGCGGATAAGTGCGATGCCGGTGGTGCCCCGGCCGCTTCTCATCTCGCCGATCTCGGTCTCTCCGGCCGTGATCCGTGTTCCCGGTTCGGGCAGGTTCCCGCCGTTGGTCGCGCTGACCCGGTAGAGGCGCCTTCTCACGGTTCCACGGTACCTGGTGCGCGCCGTCAGTTCCTGGCCGACGTAGCAGCCCTTGGTGAAATCAATGGCATTGAGATGATCGAGGTTGCTCTCGAGTGCAAAGGACTTTCCAACGATGATGTCCAGGGTGGCCTCACCGACCGAAAGGTCCAGGCGGTGCGATTCGTAGGCGTCTTGAGATTTGCCGGTGATCTCCGCGAACACCGGCCTGTCGACGGGATGAATGACGCGCACGCCGAGCGCCGCCAGCCTGGGATCGATCATGATGATGGAGTCATCTGCCAGGCGGGCATTGCCCGGGCGGGCGACGAGGCGGGCAATGCGGGCCGCTTTGTCGCCGATGAGGGCACTCACGCCCCAGTCTTCAGAGACATCGCGGATGCGCACCTTGGCCCGCAGCCGGTAGAAGTCGAGGCGCTCGAGAAGAGCGTCTACGCGGTCCCGTCTCGTGTCGAGATAAAGGCCGCCTTCGCCATCCTCGGCAATGAAGAAGTCGAAGAGAAACTTGCCCTGGGGTGTCAGCAGGGCGGCATAGATTGCGCACGCCCGGTCCACCTGGCCGATGTCGTTGGTGATGATTCCCTGGAGGAAGGTGCGTGCATCCGGGCCGTCGATGGCGAGAACGCCGCGACTCTCAAGCGCGACACGCGATGTCTCCGTCATCCCCGCAACCTCCGCATCCTGAAACGGGACAAGGATGGCGATGACGCAGCCTTGCGGCAAGCCCTCCAGGGACTGCGAGTGTACTTCCGGGGGTTGCCTGAACCGGTTGAGAGGGTTTCTATGTCCAGCCCGTTCTCCCCTGGTGCCCGATGAAGATCCTCTTTCTCGACGATTCCTTTGCCTTTGACGGCTACACGCCTCGCAACGACCCCATGGGAGGTGCGCAGAAGGGGCTGGTCTTTCTCGCCGAGGCTTTGGCCAGTCGCGAACACGAGGTGACGGTGATGAACCGTTGCGATGGCGCCCGTACTGTCCGGGGTGTGCTCTGGCAGAACTTCGACGATGGGGAGGCGCCTGACGCCGATCTCGTCATGGCGCTGAGGCACGCACGGTTGCTGGACGAGGTTCCATCCGGCCGGTGCCGGATGCTCTGGGTGGCCGATCAGTTGGACGACAGCGGCTGCGCGGCACTCGTTTCCAGGGTCGATTCCTGCCGAATCGACCGCCTCGTTTTCATGGGGGATCACCATGTGTCGTCATGGAGTGGTGATGAAGCGTTGGTTGCGGTCATGCGCCCGGGCATTGCTCCGGCCTACCTTGCGCCTGAGCCTCCCCAGGGATATTGGCCGCCCAGGGCGGTCACGACGATGCATCCGCGTGGCGGCCTTGCCTGGCTCCTTGATCTCTGGGTCGACAAGATCCATCCCATGGTGGACGAAGCAGAGCTGCATGTCTTTTCCGGGTTGCTCGCCAGAGCGGCTTCGGGGAGGGCGGTGGAGGGTGACCTGGCATCGCTGTGGCGACGCATTGAGGGTCTAGGCGATGCCGGCGTGGTGGTCCGGCGTCCACTCCCGGATGCCGATATGGCACGGGAGTTTCGTCATGCCCGCGTCCACCTTCATCCCGGCTCGTTACGCGAGGCCTACGTGGCAACGCTCGCCGAATCCCAGGCAGCCGGTTGTCCGGGTGTGGCCTTCAAGCAGGGAGCCGCCGTGGAGCGCATCAAGGACAGCAGGTCGGGCTTCCTGGTGCCCGATGACGCCGCCTTTTCCAACTGTGCCATTCTCTGCCTCAAGGAGGAACTCGTCTACCGCGGCCGTTCGAAGGACGCTGCCGATCTGCAGCGGGACAGGTCCTGGGACGATGCGGCCTCTGAACTCGAAGCGCTCCACGACGCCGTGGTGAGCCGGTGAAGCTGCTCTTCATTACGTCGACCCGGCTGGGTGACGCGGTTCTCTCGACAGGGTTGCTCGATCATCTCGTGGCCGGTGACGAAGTTGAGACGACCGTTGTGTGCGGGCCGGTGGCTGCGGAGCTCTTCGAATGCCTGCCCGGACTCGAGCGGGTGATCGTTCTCGACAAGGAACCGCGCAAGAAGCACTGGTTCGCCCTGTGGCGCCAGACGGTGGGCACCTGGTGGAATCTCGTTGTCGACCTCAGGGCTTCGGCTGTTCCCTTTATTCTCATGCGGAACAGGAGACGCACCAAGTTCAGAGGCGGCGCCGGCCATCGGGTGGAGAGCCTTGCGCGCTGGTATGGTGTCGATCCGGTCCCGCCGCCGAAGGTGTGGACCAGCCCGAGCCACCGCCGTCATGCCATCCGGCTTGTGCCCTGTGAAGGTCCTGTTCTCGGTCTCGCCCCGACAGCCAGCGGGCGGGGAAAAATCTGGCCATGGGAGAACTACGTCGCGCTGGCAAGACGGCTGACCTCCCCCGACGGTGCGCTGGCGGGCGGGCGTGTCATCATCATGGGAGGGCCGGAGGAACACGGTCTCACTCAACCCGTCGTCGATGCGCTGCCACGCGAGACGACCTCGAATCTGACCGGCAGTGAACATCTTCTGACCCTCGCCGAAGTGATGCGGCGATGCACCGTCGTGATCGCCAATGACAGCGGACTGATGCATCTTGCGGCCGCCAGTGGGGCGCCGACAGTCGGCCTCTTCGGACCGAGTCCGGTCGAGGCCTATGCCCCCTGGGGCCGCCACACGGCAGTGGTGACAAGTCCGACCCGGTCCATGGACGACATCACAGTCGACGCCGTGGAGCGCAGTGTCGGGGACCTCCTCGAACGCTGAATCTGTCCGCCGGCCTACCACGGGGGTCACATCCCGCTTCCTGGTGCTCCCTCTGGATCGGTTTGGGACGGAGAACGAGAAGAGACGCGTATCCATCGAACCCGCGCACCCTGGCGAGGTTCTGCGAGAGGATTCCCCCTTCACGCCGTCGATGAGCAAGACGGCGCCGACCGGTGCACTCGGGATATCCCGGTGGACGCTCCTTGATGTTGTGAATGAGTCGCAGCCGGTAGCGCCGGGATGGCGGTACGGTTCGGCAAGCCGCCCGGGAACGAGCGTGACTTTTGATGGACCTCCAGGACAACCCATGACCTGGCGACCGCCGAGCGCGAGGGAGACGTATCGGGGATACCGACGTTGGCGGCCCGGGCCGGTTGACGTCTCGTGAAGTCGCCGGTCTGTCAGCAGGCCACAAGCAACGGGCCTGATGTGTTTCGCGGACGCTACGTCGCTCCAGAGACAGGCCGCATTCTGCGGCCTTCGGGATCAAAGACGGCGCCGGCGACAACTCGACCCTGAAACGGTGTTCCTGCTATGTCAATCACAACACCCGCTCCCGTTCTGCGGGCCTCCGGTTCTGTGATGTTCGCAAGGGCGACCGGAGCACCAATCCGGAAACCGAATGCGGCGGACGTGGTCCGTCCGACGATCTTCCCGTCGGCCACAACCGGTTCGTTGCCGAGTGGGACGGCATGCTTGTTGCTGAACACGATCGAGACGATCCGGTTCCGGGCGCCCTGTCTCTTCCTCTCCAGCAGCGCCTTCCTGCCAACAAAGTTCTTGCTCCAGTCCACGGCAAACTCGAGCCCGGCCTCAAGCGGCGAGATATCGGCATCCAGTTCGTGCCCGAAGGCGAGAAACCTCTTCTCGATCCGCATGGACGTCTGGGCGAACACTCCGGCAGGGGAGGCGCCGCAATCCCGCACGGCGTCGTATACAGCCTCCGCGGCCTGCGCGCGGCAGGTGATTTCCCAACCGGCCTCGCCGACATAGGAAAGCCGGACCGCCCGGACAGGTTGTCCGGCGATCTCCGCCTCGGCTGCTTGAAAATAGCCGATCCCGGTGAGCGAACCTGCGCCAAGTTCCTTCGCGATCTCCGTTGACCGGGGTCCCATGAGGCCGATGACCGCGTAGTCGCCGGTTGAATCGGTCAGCGTGACATCCTCGCTTTCCTGCAAGT
>JAJEBJ010000426.1 GCA_022822575.1 Alphaproteobacteria bacterium
GTGAAGGGTGCGATATAGGGAACATCTTCGGCATGGGCTACCGGGACGGCGGATCGTGAGGTTGGCGTGCCGACAGCACCGATCAGGGCGAACACGTTCTGCTCTGTGATCAGTTCCGTCGTGTTGGCGATTGCGGCTTCCGGCTCATAGGCATCGTCAAGCGAGACAAGTTCGAGAGTCCGGCCAAAGACTCCGCCTGCCTCGTTGGCTTCCGTGAACGCCATTTCGATGCCCCGGCGCATCTCAATTCCAAGATCCTGTGCCGGTCCGCTGAAGGCCGCCGACTGTCCGAACGTGACGGAATCGTTGTCGACACCGGCTTCCTCGGCATGAACAAGGCTGGCAGAGAGCACCAGCACGGCAGCACACAAACGGGGCAGCATGGCCCGTTGCATCAGCTCCTCCGTTTGGAGAGCGCCACGTGGTTCTTGTTGTCGTCGCGCCAGTAGCGAACGTCATCCACGAGCGTCTTGACGAAATGGATGCCGAGTCCGCCAATCTTGCGGTCTGTCAGTGCCGATTCCGTGTCAGGCTCCGGGGCATCCTCCAGGGGGTTGAAGGGATCGCCATCGTCAACGATCTCGACCCTCACCTCGTCGTCATCGGACTTGATCGTGACCGTCATGTCGTGATCGAGGCTGTCGCGGTGGGCGTAGTTGACCACGTTGGTACACAGTTCATCGAGGACCAGTCTGATCTTGAACTCGAGATCCGGCTGCCAGCCCTCGGCGCCGGAGATCTCATCCACGGCGATCTCGATCTTCTGCAGTTCCTCGATGGTCGTTCTGATGACCAGGGTCGTGCTGGCTGTCACACCATCACCCCGAACGGTAGAGAGTGAGACAGGTGATGTCGTCGAACTGCGGGGCGTTCCCCGAGAAGGCCTCAACCGCCTGGAATACGGCATTGTTGGCTTCCCTGGCATTCGCCGGCGGCGATTCGCTGAACAGCGCTGTCAGCTGTTCGAGACCGAACTGATCCTGGACTTCGTTTTCAGCCTCCGTCACGCCGTCGGTGTAGAAGACCGCCATGTCACCGGGTTCCAACCGGATCTGCTGTTGCGTGTACTCGATTCCCGGCACAACCCCGAGTGCCACGCCAGCAGTGGTGCCGAACTGCGTGTGGCTGCCATCCGCGTGAACGATGATTGGGGGATTGTGACCCGCGTTGGCAAAGGTGAGCATGCCCGAGGCGGGATCGAAGATGGCAAAGAACAGTGTCACGAACATCGAGGTCTCGTTGTTCTCGTTCAGCAGGTCGTTGACTTCCTGCAGCACTTCGCTTGGCGAGGTTCTTCCAACCGCGGCGCCCTTGAGAAGGGTGCGGCTCGACATCATGAAAAGAGCAGCGGGGACGCCCTTGCCTGACACATCCGCAATGGACAGTCCGATCCTGTCGTCAGGCAGGTGGAGGATGTCGAAGAAATCTCCGCCGACATCCCGGGCGGGCTCCATGTTGGCAAAGATCTGGTAGGTCTGCGCCTCGGGAAAACTCGTCGGAAGGATCGCCTGCTGCATTGCGCGTCCGACGCTGAGCTCGTTCTCCAGGGCAACCAGCTTGTCGCGCGACTGCAGGGCTTCGCGGAGCATCTCGAGATGCCGCAGGGTGCGATCGATGGTGACTCTCAGATCATCGAAATCAAGCGGTTTGGTCACGAAGTCGAAGGCGCCGCGATTCATGGCGGTGCGAATGTTCTTCATGTCGCCGTAGGCTGAAACAATCACCGAACGGATGTTCGGGTCCACCTTGGGAATCTGTTCGAGCAGCGTCAGGCCATCCATCTCGGGCATGTTGATGTCCGAGAGAACCATCTCGATCCCGGGATCCTTGTTGAGCGCTTCGAGAGCCTCGACGCCGTTGCCGGCAAATGTGAAGTGAAACTTCCCGCGTCTGATCTCCCGGCGCATCCGCTGCAACATCAGGCGTTCGAGGTCCGGTTCATCGTCAACGACAAGTATCTTGCGCGGTTCGGTCATGTGGCGCCCATGATCAAGTTAACCGGAGGATAACGGGTGATGCGAGCCTACTTCTCCTGGGTGGCGTCAAGTGCCTCGGCCTTGTCGGCGCACACCTGGATGATCTTGTCGAATCCGGCAATGGAAAAGACTTCCTGAATGGATGGCTGCAGCGAATGGAGCGCCAGCTTCGCATTGCGCGTCCACAGGTTCTTGGTGATCACGAGAACCGCCCTCAGGCCAGCGCTGTTGATGTAGCTCAGGTTCTCGAAGTCGACGATGACCCGCTTGATGTCATCTGTGATAGCCCTTTCCATCAGGTGCTGGAACTCGCTGACCGTGGCGCTGTCAATGCGGCCGTTGACGGTGGTGACAAGGACATCGTCCTGTTGCTCTGTCCTGACTTCCATAGTTGAGACCCGCTTTCTCCTGTTGGCGCTGAAATGACGTGTACGTCAGGGAATTGGATGGTTCCCCGGGTGACAAACGGAATGCCGAACCCTTCCTGGAGACCGGCAGTCTCCGGTACTCCCGATGGTCATGTCCGAAACCTAGAACGCCGCTGTCCACTGTTCAAGCCTGTCGCTCATGTCTTTGTGCCGATGTCGAGGATCGTTCCGAAGTGGTGTCGCGCCTGTTTCGCTGCATGATCGATGGATTCGACAAGGGCGTGGGAGACAAGCTGCCCGCCGAGCCGCTCCATGAGTGCGGTGTCGGCCAGGCCGCCGACCGTAAGCTCGTTCCCGGTCAGCCGTGCCATGCCCTGGAGGTTGTTCCAGAGTGCCGTCGTTTCGCCGAGTTCGACGGCGACGTCATCGGCGATGAGGGAGAACTCGCCGGCCCGTTCAAAGACTCCGATGGTGTTGCCGGCCAGGATCTTTGGAGCGTGAGAGGCATGCAGAAGTTCCAGGTACTGGGCTATGAACTCGACATCGAGAAGCCCCCCTGGCATGTGCTTGATGGTCTCCTCATGGGCCCTGTTCTCCTCACGAATGCGGTTCCGCATGTCGATAACGTCGCTGGCAAGGGATTCCCGACTGCGCGCCAGGGTCAGAACCTTCTGGCGCACCCTTGTGAAGTCGTCGCCGAGTTGTTCGCTGGCGGCGACTACACGGGCCCTGGTGAGTGCCTGGTGTTCCCATGTCCACGCATTCTCGTGCTGATAGGACTCGAATGAACTAAGGGAACAGGCGATGGGGCCAGCCTTGCCGGAAGGACGCAGTCTCATGTCGACGTCATAGAGGCGGCCTTCCCTGGTTGGCGCCGTGATGGCGGTGATCAGGCGGCGGCACAGGCGCGCATAGTACTGGGTGGCCGGGAGCGGCTTGCGGCCATCCGATACCGCCTCGCTGCCGCTCTGGTCGTAGAGAAACATGAGATCGAGATCCGAACTCACTGTCATCTCCCGGCTGCCAAGTTTGCCGAAGGCGATGATCGCAAAGGCGCCTCCGGGAACACGGCCATGGTCCGCCTCGAATTCCCTTTCGACGACGGGCAGCAGGGCGGATATGCAGGCGTCGGCGATATCCGAAAGAGGCCGGGCGGCCTCGACGGGAGTCAGCATGCCTTCGAGCAGGTGAACGCCGATCTGGAAGACTTTGTCGTTTGCCCAGCGCCTGACTTCGTCAAGCACGTCCTGGAAGTCCCTAGCCCTGCCGGTGGCCTCGGCGAGTTGGGATGTCATCTCGTCTCTGTCGAGTTCAAGGGTATAGAACAGGCGCACAAGGCCCCGGCGGGCAGTTTCGGCAATCTCTGCTTCCAGATCCTCGTCATCGAAGGAAAGATCGGTGAACTCGCGTGCGAGAACACTGTCCAGCAGCGCCGGCTTGCGGGTCAGCCAGCGTGACAGGTATGGCGCCACTCCCAGGATCTCGCCGAGCAGTTCCAGAAGGTGTGGATGGGCGGCAACGAGAGAAAGAAACGATGTGCCGGCGGGCAGGCGGGACAGGAACTCGTCGAACTTCATCAGAACGCCGTCGCAGTCGCGCAATCCGGCGAACACGGCGAGCGCAGAAGGAGCAATGCGCATCAGGTGTTCGGTGGATTGCGGAGCCCGCAGTGCCGGGTATGGTCCTGCCTTCCACGCAAGGACGGTCGCGACGGCGCTTTCGGGCTCCCGGTAGCCCAGCGCCGCGAGGCTCTTGCGCGTCGTGTCATCCACCGTATCGCCAGTGAAGTCCATGGATTGTTGCCTGACACTTTCAGCCTTTTCCGCAAAGAGATTGGCGTAGTGCCTTTCGACGACAGCCACAGCGTCGAGAAACGCGCATTCCAGTGCTTCAGCGTCGGCAAATCCCGAGAAGGCCGCGATGTTGGCGACGCCTTCCGCGGTCCCGGGAAGACTGTGGGTCTGGCGGTCGTCGACCATCTGCAGCCGGTGCTCGAGGGTGCGCAGAAAGCGGTAGGCCTCCTTCAGTTCAATGGCCGCACCGTGAGTGACGTGTCCGCCTGCAACGAGGATGTCGAGCGTTTCGCAGGTTCCCCTGGTTCGCAAGGCAGGTTCGCGTCCGCCCCAGATCAGCTGTTGTGCCTGAACGTAGAATTCTATCTCGCGAATGCCGCCGCCGCCGAGCTTGACATTGCGTCCCATGAACGTTCCTCCGTCACGTGAACGTGACGAGTCGATCTGCTGCTTGATGGTCCGGATATCCTGCATGGCCGCGAAATCAAGGTGGTGTCTCCAGATGAAGGGCTGCAGTGCCTCGAGAAAGACCTCGCCCCTTGCAGTGTCACCCGCCACGGTACGAGCCTTGATCATGGCCGCGCGCTCCCAGTTGCGCGCCGATTCACGGTAGTAAGTCCCGGCGGAGACAGTGGAGATGGCCGGGGGCGTCGACGACGGGTCGGGGCGCAGCCTCAGGTCCGTGCGAAAGACATAGCCGTCGGCCGTCTGTGCATCGATGATTCGCGTCAGACCCTGGGCAAAGCGCGTCATTGTCCTCTGCAGATCCTCGGCGCCGGTGGTTGGCACGATTTCAGGATCAAAGAGAATGATGAGATCGATATCGCTGGAGTAGTTGAGTTCTCCGGCTCCGAGCTTGCCCATGCCGAGAACGAAGAGCCCGCACGCCGTTTCCGCATCCAAAGGCTCGGCGAGAGAGAGCCTCTCCCTTGCGTGAAGCGCCCGCAGGAGATGCCGACAGGCTGTCCTGAGGGCGGCTTCGGCAAACTGTGAGAGGTTGCCCGTGACTTGCTCCAGAGACCAGAGGGAGGAGATATCGGCGAGGCCGGCAGTGAGATGGACGCGCCGCTTGGCACGCCTCAGGCGGGTCATGAGCTCCTTTTCGGTTTCCCCTTCGATGTCCGGTTGCGCCATGGCCATGGCCTCATCAAGGGCGACATCCGGGCCGGCGCTGATCAGCGTCATGGCGAACACGGGATCGACCGTCACGCAGCGTGACAGGTAGGGGCTGTGGCGGAAGACGGGATCGAGGACTCCTTCGCCCGCGGGGCGCAGATCGAGAGCCCGCGCCCTCAACTCCTCGTCACGAATTCGTTCGGCTGCTGCCTGCCATCGTTGCCAGAGAAGCTCGACGCTCTCGGGGACCGACTCCGGCGCCGTCAGTCCGGACCAGGCCTGGGAAATCATCCGCCACCCGTCTCGCAGTGAAAGGGGGCGGGAGTGTGTGGACTGTCAACAAATGAGTCAATCAGTGCGCACGGGACATGTCGACCGGCACCTGTTGGCGAAAGAGTCTGCCCGGTCCGGCGATGGAATCATGGATGCCGATCTGCCGCAACATGCGCCAGACGAGTGCCTGATTGCTGGTCACCACCGGCCTGCCGGTCTGTTCCTCGATTGCGTCAACGACTTCGACAGCGCGCAGGGCCGTGCACGACAGGAAGATTCCGTCACAATCACGAGTGCAGACGTCGAGGGCGAGGCGTACGATGTCGTTGGGCTCCACTCGTGTCATGTCCCTGCCCCTGGCAATGCCAAGTCCGCTCATGGAGCAGACGTCGAAACCGCGACCTTCGAGGAATTCGGCCTCCATGCGATTGACCTCCTCGAGATAGGGCGTACCCACGGCCACCCGGCTGATGCCGAGGTGGCGCAGGGCATCGACGACACATGTGACGAGCGCCAGGGGCCTGGTTTCCGGCTGGACGTCCCTGATGGCGCGCTCCACGGCAGCCTCCCCCGCGGCGATACTGCCTGACGTGCACACATAGGCGATGGCGTCGAGGTTCTCGGGGAGCAGGCGGGCTGCGTCGCCAAGATCTCCGGCCACCGCAGCCAGGTTCTGCACCGTCACCGGATCGGCAAGCCGTACCCTGGTGACGAAGACGCCGACATCCGGAGGCACCATCGACCGGATGTCGTCATCCGCCGTCTCTTCGGTGTTGAGAAGGATGAAACCCAGCCGCCCCCTGGCATGCCGCCCCTCTCCCTCGTTGCCAGGTGAGAGGGCTTGCATCGAGGTATGTTCAGTCATCGAGCTGGCACACGACCGGCGTGTGGTCCGATGCCTTCGGCCAGGCGCGGGGCGCTCGATCGATGTCACAGGCCGCCAGGCGGTCTGCCGCATGGGGAGACAGCAGCATGTGGTCGATCCTGACACCATGGTCCTTTGTCCAGGCGCCACGCTGATAGTCCCAGAACGTCCAGGCGCCCGCCGTCGTTGTGTGCAACGCGGCATAGGCTTCCGTGTAGCCCGACCACACGAGTTCGCGGAAGAGCGCCCGGGGCTCGTCGCGGGTGAGGGCATCGCCTTCCCAAGCTGCAGGATCGTGCACATCGTCGTCGGTGGGGCACACATTGTAGTCGCCGCCGAGAATGACCGCTTCTTCGTGGGAAAGGAGACCGCGGGCATGATCGACGAGGCGCCGCATCCAGGCCAGCTTGTAGGCAAACTTGTCGTCCTTGTCGCTCTGGTCGGCTCGGGACGGGTTGCCGTTGGGGAGATAGATCGAGGCGACCCGGAGGCCGCACGTGAAGACCTCGATGTAACGTGCCTGCTCGTCATCCGGATCGCCCGGGAGGCAGGTCGTCTCGATGTCGATGGGAGACTTGGAGAGGACGGCGACTCCGTTCAGCGCCTTTTGCCCGGCCACCGCGCAGTTGTACCCGAG
>JAJEBJ010000470.1 GCA_022822575.1 Alphaproteobacteria bacterium
CACGCTGCGGATCCACCTGGTCAAGCAGGCGATGACCCTGCGCCCGGTCCTCGCCGGCGGCGCGGCGCAGGCGGTCTGAGAGGCGGGGGGATTCTATCATTCATTGCATGGGCTCCGTTTGGATGCTCATAATGACGCATCATCGTTCTCATTTTTTTGAGGCGGCCCGCGCCGCTCGCGCGATTACAACGCGAGTCGGCTGAGCCGGTTCGGTGCATCGACGGGCGCGCGAACCTGGCTCTTTCGTCATTAGTCCGGAGATGGAGATTGAGATGGATCACACGACAATTCATCCCCTGTGCGCCGACCAGGCGCATCGCATTGACCTGCATCTGTGGCGCGGGGCGCCGCAAAACCTGGACGAGACCCGTCCCATCCAAATCCTCGTGAACCAGGGCTATGTGGTCGGCTTCTGCCCCGAGCGCCTTCAGCCCAGATGGTCCGCGTATCGGGTCGCTCACGCGGATGACGACGTCGATTTCGACCGTCCCCTGGTCTACTACGACGACCAGCGGCTCATCGAGGACCATCGCATCGGCCGAAAGACGTTCGGGAAGATCGGCGGGATCCAACTCCACGTCGGCCACATGACGCCGAACGAGGTGATCAATCGGCAGTTCGGACGTCTCGCGCAGTTGGAGACCTTCCTGATGTCGAACATGAGCCCGCAATACGGCTCCCTCAACAACGGCGTCTGGCGGAAGCTCGAGAAGTCGATCCGCGAGATCAAGGACGAGCCGGGCAAGGACCATGTCTGGGCCATCGTGGGACCGGTGTTCGGCGAGGATCCGGCGTCGATCTACCGCGGACAGGGCAAGTATCTGCCCATCCCGGAAAAATTCTTCTGCGTCATCGTCGATCCGCACAGCTACCCCTACGACACGCCGTCGAGGGTCGACATCGACTGCTTCATGATCCCGCAGGACGCACCGAGCAGCTCACACCCGGACGACTATCCGGCGACCCGCGAAGAGGTGGAGGAGGCGACGAACCTGAAGTTCTTCGCGTCCTGGGGCCGGGACCTGCCGATCGCCTCGGCGGCGCGGGCAGAAGCGCGTTCCGAGAGCCGCCTGATGCAGGTGCTGCGAAAGAACAGAGCGGAAGAGAAAACCGCGGCCGGGGAGATCGAGAAGGCGAAAAGCGAGGCCACGACGATCGACGAGCTGATCGAGGTTCTGAAGGCCGAAGCGAACCGGATCCAAGTCCAGGGGCGCGCCCTGACCGAGGAGGAGCTGGCGCGCCTGCGGACCATTCAGCACACGATCTCATGGCTGCTCCAGGCCCGCGATCTTTTCAACCCGCCGCCGGAGCCGGCCCAGCCCGCGAACCTCATCACCTACAAGATCGCGTCCGACATGGGCGACAAGCTCCAGATCGGGGCGCGAACGGCGTGCAATTTCTGGAACCGCTTCGTGCAACCGCGGTACTCGATCGTGATCCGCCTCGGGATCTTCACCCAGAGCAGCAACACCATCGCGCGCGCCTACAAGCCCTACGAGAAGGATGGGGTCCGCTACGGCCGGGTGGAGTTCAATACGAAGTATCTCGGGCGCTTCACCGAGAACGAGATCGCCGGCACGATCGTTCATGAGATCGGCCACTCGCTCGGGATCGGCTGGGACGAGTGGAAGAAGCTGTTCGACCCGAACACGGGCCGTTTCAAGCGTCAGGCGGTGGCCCGCCTGGCCGAGCTCGAAAGGATGGAGGTCGAGCTGGAGGGCGGCCCCGGCACGGCGCTCTCCCACTGGGACGAGCGTGTGTTCGATAGGGAGCTGATGACCGGCTATCAGGATCACGGCGAGCACGTGCTGCCCGTCACGATCGACCTGATGGAGATCCTCGGCCACACCGTGAGCGAACGCCTTCCCGCCAGGACGCAGCTCGGCGATCTGCTCCAGGATGCCGCGAGCGTGGTGTTTTCCCGTCAGGACGAGGTTCGCCGCCTCGATCTCGAGCACTATGAGGACACCGAGCTGTTCGAAACCATTCCTCACCCGCATCCGGCTCTCGGCGACGGCGCGGGGCAGGGCGAGAGCACATAGGTGTTCAGCGCTTTCGCTCTGCCGGAGCGCTCTGGTTTGCAGGGCGCTCCGGTTGGCTTCGCCGATCGGTTCGGTTCGGCGCTTCGAAAATCCGGACCGGCCGCCAGGGCCGCGGATCAAGGTGGGCGGCCGCGGCGGCAGGCCGCGGACCCGTCAGCTCAGGCAGCGACGACCTCGGGCCCGGTCCCGACCAGTGAGGCAACCCGATAGCAGGTCCTCAAGTGCAACCTAGACGCAAAAGGGCGAGAAAGATGACGAATTCACATGACCCGCAACCACGTCATTGCGAATGGATGGATTATTACAATGAGTTCGAATACTTCTCGCCGAGCGGCGTTAGGGACGGCTGCCATCCACGTATCATGCTGCACGCTGCGCCAGCGGGAAACGCGATCATTCTGGTCCACGGTCTATCAGACTCGCCGTATCTCGTCTCTTCAATAGGCCAGCACTTTCACGAGCAACTCGGATTTGATGTCTACCTGCCTCTCTTGCAGTGCCATGGCCTACGAGAGCCGCGCGGCATGGAAACGGTTGATCTCGCAGAGTGGAAGCGAAACCTACGCTTTGCACTTCGCCGGGCGCAGGAAAGATCGGAAAGGATTTCCATCGGCGGGCTCTCGACGGGCGGCACGCTAAGCTTCTACATGGCCGCGACGAAGCCGGCGATAAATGGTGAGCTCTACCTCTTTTCGGCTGCGCTCGACTTGGCGGGTGGCCACACTGGCTTGCTCGGGGAGCTCAAGGAACGGTTCTTGAGAACCTTCCTGGCTGATATTCTTGACCAAAAGAAGCCACTTGTGGGCTCGAATCCATACCGCTACAGCCATATCGACATGGATGCAGCTCAAGAGCTCGCGTACCTGATCAGGGAAACCGACGATCTGGTCGACGGATTCAGCCCCAAATGCCCCTTCCCGAAGCGCATCTTTGCTGCTCATTCAGAATCGGACACAACGGCTGACATCAGTGGTATTGAGAATCTCCGTGAAAAAGTATCCGGGCCTGAATCGCTCGTCTTCTACAGGATTCCAAAGAGACAAGGTGTCCCCCACGCGAGCCTCGTACTCAAACACCCGATCGAGCAAGCAGGCGAAGTTCTCGAGCCAGAGAATCCGTTTTTCGACGACATGATGAAGGAGATCGATGCTTTCGCGCTCGGGGACGGGACTCCTGAATGATTCCCGGCATCGGGTGCCGATGGCCGCTCCTACGAACCGCTGTCGCGTGGCTCCACCTCGCGCATCGGCCGGGAGGGACTTGACGGGTCTCGGGCCGCCTGCGCCGGGCTTGATCCAACTCAATGCCGCGATCGGAGGGGCGGGCTAAGAACTGCTCGCCGAAGACCGCCCGACTGCGCCCTAACCGATGTGCGGAGACCGCTCATGAGCTTAACGGAGATCGAGACCTTCACGGCCCGCCTCGGCCTGGCCGCGGCGCTCTGCCTCTTTGCTCTCGGGTTGGCCGCCTCGCCGGCGAGCGCGGGAGACGAACTCCAGCAGGAAACTTTACCCGGTCTGGATATGTGGTCCGAACAACGGCCGGCCGCCCCCTACTGGGAGCGGCCGGAGACCAAGCCGGAACTGATGCCGCGCTCCAAGAGGCACCGCGAATTCATGCGGGCCGGCGTGCCGATCGAGTATCGGAGCAGCAGGAATCCCTATCCGGCCGTGCAGATGGCGATCGACGACGGCGGCCGGCTCTACGAACGGCACTGTGCCGCCTGCCACGGGGTGAAGGGCTCGGGGGACGGCGCGGCCGGCATGGATCTCATGCCGCCGCCCGCGTTCCTGTCCTATCTGATCAAGCGCCCGCGCGCCGTCGACGAATACCTGATCTGGACGATCTCGGAAGGCGGCGCGAAGTTCGGCAGCGACATGCCTGCTTTCAAGCAAACGCTGAGCGACCGCGAGATC
>JAJEBJ010000003.1 GCA_022822575.1 Alphaproteobacteria bacterium
ATCTGCGTGTCGTCGGGCAGCCTCACCGGCATTCCGCTGATGCACCAGGGCTTCGATCTGCCGATTGCCAACATCATGCACACCGGGTCACCGCACTGGTACCACGAAGGCCTGGAAGGTGAATCGGAAGAGGATTTCGCGACCCGAAGGGCCGAGGAACTCGAACAGATGATCCTTGCCGAGGGGCCCGAGACGGTGGCCGCCTTCATCGCCGAGCCTGTCATGGGTGCCGGCGGCGTCATCGTGCCACCCGCCGGCTACTTCGAGAAGATCCAGGCCGTCCTGGCGAAGTACGACGTGCTGATGATCGCCGACGAGGTGATCTGCGGTTTCCACCGCACCGGTCAGCTGTTCGGTTCCAACACCTACGGCATCAAGCCGGACATCATGGTCGTGGCCAAGCAGCTCTCCTCGGCCTACCTGCCGATCAGTGCGGTGATCGTGAACGAGAAGGTCTATGGACCGATTCGCGACTTCTCCGACGAAAACGGCGTGTTTGCTACAGGCTTCACCTATTCGGGCCATCCTGTTCCGGCAGCGGTTGCTGTCGAGACCCTCAAGATCTACGACGAAATCAACATTGCCGACCACGTCGCCAGGATAGCACCGGTGATGCAGGAACGACTGATGGCCCTCGGCGATCACCCGATCGTCGGCGAAGCGAGGGGTGTCGGCCTCATCGGCGCGGTGGAACTCGTCAGGGACAAGGAGACCCGGGAGAACTTCCCGCCCGCCATTGCCAACTACTGTGGCGAACGGTGCCTCGCGCATCGCCTCATCGTGCGGGCGGCCGGAGGAAATTCTGTCGCGGTCTGTCCTCCCCTCATCATCGAGGAAGAGCAGATTCACCAGATCTTCGATCGGCTGAAGGCAGCACTCGACGACACCCTGGAGTACGTCCGCCAGGAGAGCCTGCTCGACGCAGCCTGATCACCTGTCACGGGCGCCCGCTGCCGCCAGGAAGTCAGCGGGCGCCACCCAGTCTTGACGGCGACAGGGTTCCCGGATCCAGACCTGCGCCGAGGAGATCCTGTGGCAGGCTGTTACCGAGGATGATGGAGGCGGCATAGGCGGACAGACCCGTGGATGTCTGGATTCCGGCGCCGCCCTGGCCGACATTCCAGAAGAACCCCTCACATGCAGGGTCGAAACCTGTCACCGGCAGCCTGTCCGGGACGAAGCTTCGCAACCCCGCCCATCGGCTTTCCATGCGCCGGATGTCGAGTGTGGTCCACTCCATGATCCGGTGGGCGGCAAGGGCGAGGTCCAGTTCCTCGGGCGCGGCATCGCAGGGTTCACTTGGCTGTTCGTCGGCCAGGGAACCGAGGATCAGCCCGGCCTCCGGCTTGAAGTAGAAACTCTCGCCATCATCGGCGACCAACGGCCAGGCGCCATGGTCCATGCCGTTCGGCCCACGGAACGTGAAGGCGGTGCGGCGCATGGGTACAAGGCCAACCGGCGCGGCTCCGGCCATGCGGCCGACGACATCGCCCCAGGCACCGGCGCAATTGGCCACGACGGGCGCCTCGAGGGTCTTTCCGGGCACCGTCACGTGCCAGACCCCGCTGCGGTGTTCCATCTGCGTGACCGGCGCATTGAGGAGCATGGTGGCACCGGAGGCTCGCGCCGCCCGGAGATAGGCGCCGTGGATGGCATGGACGTCGATGTCGCCGGCGGCGGGTTCCCAGAGCCCTGATTGGATCTTCTCCGGCTTGAGAACCGGACACCGTTCGAGGCACCCGTCGCGATCGAGTTCGAAGAGCTGGTGCCCGATCACATGGCTCAATCCGTTGAGTGTGAATGAGGCGTCCCGGGTTCCGGTCCCGAAGAGAAGGAGAACGGGCCGCCTCCTGATCAGGGGTACATCGGTGAACCCTGGCGGTGGATTCTCGAGAAAGGGCCTGGTGGCAGCACTGAGGGCCTGGATGACCGCGCCGCCGATCACATCGGTGTAATGCGCCGCCGATCGTCCCGTGCTGTGATAGCCCGGCTGGTCTTCCGCCTCGAGGATCGCCACCCTGCGGGATGGCGCAAGGCGCCAGGCGAGCGACGCTCCCACCACGCCTGCGCCAATGATGACGACGTCAAATGCGGCCATGGTTCCAGATTGATCCGGTAGAATGGTGCCGAAGGGGAGATTCGAACTCCCGACCTACTGATTACGAATCAGTTGCTCTGCCACTGAGCTACTTCGGCTGGGTTACCCGGTCAGGGCGGTGAACCTAGTCACAAGCCACCGCCAGGGTCAATGCCGCAAGCTCACGACAGCGTGACCGGTTCGGCCGGTCCCGGTGATGCCAGGACCGAAGGGCCGGTCTCTTCCACGGTGCCCGGACTGCGCCAGATCATGGAGTCGAAGCGCCCGCAGCCTTCACAGACAGCATGCCATGTCCGGGTAATATGGCCACAGCCTTTGCATTGCCAGGTCCTGTCCGGACTCGCCTCGATCATGCTCGCCTGCCACTTCGCGGCCTCCTCGGCGTTCTCCTCGCTGGTCTCTAGGTCGATCCACAGACGGATCTCCCGGGGTGCCAGGCCCGTCGTGCCGATGGCGTTGAGATGGCGCCGCATCTCTCCTGTCAGCTTCGATTCCATCGCCACCCGCGCCGCAGCCACATGGGCCTCCCGGTCATCCTCGTTGAGGTTGAGCAGGCGTTCCATGCGACGATAGCGGTTGGCCCCATCGTCACCCCAGGCCGATATATAGAGATCGGCGAGATCCGGATGCGGCGCCATCTTCCAGGTCTTCTCGACGACACGAACGGCCTGGGTTCCCTTTCCGGAGTCGATGAGAAGCCGGGCGAGGATACAGCCCGCAGGCACCAGGTCCGGCGCCTCGCCGTGAGCTGTGCGGGCAAGCTTGAGGGCCTCTTCTCGACGCCCTTCCTCGTGGGTCCGCACCGCTTCCTCAACCAGCAGAACGGCATGGCGCCGCCGTCCAGGCGCGGCCTCGACGACCTTGCGATCGCGTGCGGACTTCAGTGTCTGGCGGGCCGCGGTCCAGTCCCCGGCCCGTGTCTGCAACTCGAATACAGCCTCAGCCGCCCACGCGGCATCGGGTCTGAGAGCATGGGCCTGGCGCGCATACCCTGCCGCAGCCTCGTGATCGCCCTTCCTCAGGGCTGCCGCCATCAGGCCGCGAAGACCCAAAAACTCCGTCTCCGGACGCTCCAGCATGGCACGAAAGCGCCGGTCCGCCTCGGCGTCATCCCCGTCGAGCTGGGCGGCCTGGGCCGTCAGGAGCAGGGTGAGCGGTGGACGATCGAGCAGCCTGTCGGCTCTCTTCGCATGGGACCGGGCGCCCGGGGCGTCGCCGGCTGCCACCGCCACAAGTCCCGACGTCAACGCCTGCCAGCCCTTTTCCTTGCGGCGATCGCCCAGGGCGAGCCGGATGCGGCGCGGTCCGCGCCAGACCCACTGGAGAAGGAGCACCGCCAGCACGGACACGACGACGAGGACAAGGATGCCGAGAATCAGTATCGGCGTCTCGGTCGTCACTTCCCAGACATCCCAGACGAAGGTGACGCTGCCCCCGCGATCGGCAATCCACACGATACCGCCGATCGCCGCGGCCATGACAATGACGTAGAAGAGGAGAGCGATCATGGTTGCACGATGCCGGCGACGGCCCGCGCATGAAGGCGATCGAGGGCGGCATCGGCCTCGATGCGCGCCCTCGCCTCACCGGCCCATTGCGCCATGATTCCGGCAGACTGAGCGGGAAGGGAATCGATCTCCCTCAACGCCTCTTCAAGGTTTCCTGCGGCCACTGCCGCCTCGATCCTGAGCATCGTTGCCTGACTGCCCGTGCCGGCGTGCTCGCCGTCGATCCGCCTGACGGTGACGAGGCTTTCGATATGGGCCAGGGTTTCGTCGACCCATCCGCTGGCCTCCGCCACCCTAGCGGCATTGCGAGTGGCCGTGAGTACGTCACCGAGGGACGCATCGAGTGCGTGATGCGCGGGAATGCCCGTGCCGGCATGAGGGGCCAGGATGTCAAGGTCTGCCTCGACTTCGGGATCATTCCCTTCGAGGGCGGCAACGGTTTCGTGTTCCGCAGTGAACGGCCGGCCGCTGTCGACGGCATCCCGCAGTCGGCCAAGGGCGACGACGAACGCCGCACCGTGATCACCGGACCGGGAGGCGAGGGTGTCCAGCATCCGGCGAAGGTCCGCCACATCCCGACGAAGCGCATCAATCAGGCGGGCTCGCTCCCTGTCCGCGGCATCGGGAGTTTCGATGTCCGTGCCCGGAACGACCGGGGGCGATGCATCGTTCAGGGTTTCATCGATTCCGTCGATGCGCTGGACAAGTTCTGCAAGGTCCATCTCCAGTCCGGTGCGATAACTGCCTTCAGCGGCGAGCGCAGCCTCCGCCGCATCGAGGCGTTCCGCGAGACGCGTCACGGTGAGGTCAATGTCCGTCTCGCCATCCTCCGCAGAGAGGCGAAGCACCCGTTCCTCGAGTTCGGCAAGGCGCTCCGTGGCATCGCGCATCCCGGACCACAGCCAGGCCAGACCGGCGACAAGGGCCGCCATCGCCAGAATGAGGATCCCTGACGCCAACCATCCGGAGTATCTTGCCAGTGACAGCTTCACGGCTTGCGCCGGCTTCCTGGTCCAGGGCGCATCGGTGGTGTCGTCTTTCGCCGGATTGCTGCTGTCGTCAGACGTCATGAATGTTCTCCGGCAAGGACGATGCACCCCGCAAGACTCTCTGCATCACTGCGAGGGGCCACGACAAGACCTTTCCAGCCCGATCCCTCAAGGGTCCGGGCGACAGCGTCGCTCAGACAGAACCCGATGAGCGACTGCAAGCACGTTCCGGCACCCGCCTCGCGAATGAGCCTCATGAAGATTGCGGCCGTTCGCGGCGAAAAATGGGCCACGCCCAGAAGATGGCCTCCCCGAAGCGCGGTCAGGGCCGCCTGTGGCAGGCTACTGACAGCGTCGGCATGATAGCCGACAACCCGTTCGACGACGAATCCGTCCCCCGCCAGGAGGCCCGCCAGATCGCCGGCGATTCTCGAGCCCGACACATGAATCAGTCGCCCGGATCCGGGGTCAAGGTGCTGGCGGATGAGGATCGCAAGGCTCTCCAGGTTGCCTCCGGCAGCATGGACACCCGTGAAGCCGTGATCCCGTGCCCGGCCTGCCGAGACCGTGCCGACGGCCAGGACCGGAACCGAACGGTTGGCCGTGGCCCGTGCAAGAGCATCGGCGCCATTGGCGCTCGTCACCACGCATCCCTGGACTCCGCCAAGGTCGCCAAGCGTGACGGTGATGTCGACGATCGTCAGCAACGGAGCAATGAGGGACTCAATTCCCCGCCGCCGGAGAATGGCCGCAAAGGCAAGGGAGTCCCTCTTCGGCCTTGTCACGAGAACGGTCACGGCATCCGGCTTCCGTAGAGATTCCTGCCTGCCCGGCTCAGAAGCCTCTCGCCAACCGCCCTGCCCACGGCCTCGGCCTCTGCGCCCTTCTCTTCGCTCATCGTCCACCGGCTGCCATCGTCCGACAGCACCTGGGCTCGAACCCGCACGTCGTCTCCGGACCGTGTGGCGAGGGCAGCAACGGGTGTCCGGCACGATCCATCGAGGACTGCGAGGACGGCACGTTCCGCCTCGACGCATTGTCTGGTGGGCGCATCGTCGATGGCCTCGAGCACGGCCAGGATGCCGGATTCCCCGGTGCGGCACGTCACGCCGATGGCGCCCTGTCCGGCAGCAGGGAGCATGTCGCCCGGATCAAGGAGCGCCGTCGCCTCGTGGAGAAGGCCCAGGCGTTCCAGGCCGGCTGCCGCCAGCAACGTTGCCGCGGCCTTTCCCTCCTTCAACCGGGCAAGGCGCGTGTCGACGTTGCCTCGCCAGGTCACGATCTCAAGATCGGGCCGCAGGCTGAGGAGCTGCGCCCGGCGGCGTATTGACGACGTGCCCACCCGGGCGCCTCTGGGGAGTTCGCGGATTGAGGCGGCAACGGTCGAGACGAAGGCATCGCGAGGATCGGCGCGTGGCAGGATGGATCCCAGCGCCACCTCCTCGGTGACGGTGGTTTCAACGTCCTTCATGGAGTGAACGGCAAGATCGGCATCGCCCCGGACCACAACCCGGTCGATTTCCGCGGTGAAGACACCCTTGCCCCCCACCTCGGCGAGAGGTCGGTCCCGGACCCGATCGCCTGTGGTGCGCACAATCACCAACTCCGGCGGCGCGAGACCGGGATGACGCATCATCAGAGTCTCGCGGACGAGGTTGGCCTGGAACCGTGCCAACCGGCTTCCCCGCGTGGCAATTCTCAGGGGTTCCACGTTCTATCGTCTCTCAAAGAACCTTGTTGTGGGCGATGGTGACCGTTTGCCATCATCCGGAATCCAGGCGCAATGGCATGGAAGCCTCTGGCTATGGCGTCCATTTCCAACGTCAGGCATGCCAGTCAAATGCGCCGCATGCCTGGTCAAATTGCCGCAGATAGGCAGACCTCTGCTGGCTTGTCATCCAGGCCGATTGATAACCATTGCGCATGAGTTTGATCAGGGTCTCAGTCGGCAGGTTCCCGTTTCTCTGGGCCTCAAGTATTGTCCTGTTCAACCACCCTGAACCAAACTGTTCTGGATCATCCGAGTTGATCGTTATCACAACACCGCGATCCATCAATCTGATCAACATATCCAGATTGCCCGCAGATGCAGTCTCATCCTCGAACACATACCGTGTAGGGCACCCCGTCAACGCGATCCCCTTGTCCACGAGGAGTGATACGAGATCATCATCTTCGATCGCGTTCAACCCATGATCGATGCGTTCTACGCCCAGAATTTCAATGCAGTCGCGAATATGCCGGAGGGAGTTTGGCTGGTGCACGTCACAATGAGAGGTGAGCCTGTAGCCTTGCTCCCTCGCCCGAGCAAAAAGGGGCGAGAACTTATTCGGAAAGTCGTTTATCTCCGGGTTGTCTAGACCGACTCCAACGATGTCGTCTCTGTATGGCTTGACGCTATCCAGGACAGCGCAGGCGTCATCCAAGCTTTGATCCCGTTGGAAACACATGATCCATTGGGTTACGATTCCGAACTCGTCATGTGCAGTCCGTGCGCCCGAAAACAACCCTTCGAGCAGCGCATCGAGACTGACGCCCTGGCGCAGTCCCTGTTGCGGATCGAACATGATCTCGGCATACACGATGTTCTCGCCATGGCATTTCTTGAGACACCTGTACGCAATATCCTCGTAGTCTCGACCGGTACGCAAAACCGAACGACAAACGTCCAGGCATTCAATAAAGCTGATAAGGCCTGCTTCTCCGTCTCCGTTGCGTCCGTTCGCTCTCTGAGCCATCAGGATGTCATCTGCCGAATCGTACGGTAATTGGACGCTATTCCGCTCGGCGATGGAAAACAGCAAGTCAGGTTCGATTGTTCCCTCAATGTGGATATGCAGCTCCACCTTTGGCATTGCTTCGATGAACTCTGAGATCCTGGTCATGGAAGTCTTGCCTATGATCAATCGATTGCTGGTGTCTCGATGCTAATACCGGTTCTCCGATTTGTCGCTGACGACAGGCGTGCTGGCCCACACAATCGGAGGTTCAGTTTCGGAGCTGCCCCGGTGCGACAGCCCGTCTGTCCGGAGATGCTGGTGAGCCATGATCACCGGGCCGTGCGGGCCTTCTGAATCCGGTCAGATCCTGGCTTCGATCAGGAACGGGCCCGGTGTCGCAAATCCTGCGGCCAGCGCCTCGTTGAATTCTTCGGCGGTGTCCGCCCGGCTGGCCTCGACGCCCATGGAATGCGACATCTCGACCCAGTCGATCTCGGGTCGGTCGAGATCGAACATGTCGTGGGCCTTCGGTCCCGGCGTGGCGCCGACATTCAGAAGCTCGGTGTGGAGAATGGCATAGGTCCGGTTGGCATAGACAACCGTGACGACATCAAGCTGTTCACGTGCCTGGGTCCACAGGGCCTGGACCGTGTAGAGCGCACTGCCATCACCGGTGAGGCAGAGCACCTTGCGGTCGGGGCAGGCCACCGCGGCTCCCGTCGCCTCGGGTACGGCGCGGCCGATGGACCCTCCGGTTCCGAACAGCCAGTCGTGGTGCGGACAACCGCTTGTGTAGGGGTGGAGCATGCGTCCCGATGTGATCGCCTCGTCGGAGACGATGCACCCTTCGGGCATCAGGTGGCCGATTGCCGCTGCGATCTTGTGGATGTCGAGGTCTCCTGATCCAAGGTCAGGCCTCTTCGCCGCCTCGCGGCGGGGCTCGCACCCCATGGCGCCCAGCTCATCCGCGAGTCGTTCGAGCCCATCCACGACATCGTCAGCCACTCCCGCAAGCTCGACCGGGCGGGCCGTCTCGGGAACGAGCAGGCTCGGCTTGCCGGGATAGGCAAAGAAGGCAACCGGCATCTTCGCGCCGACAAGAACCACATGCCGTATTCCGGCGGTGGCGGCGAGGGCGACATCAACCACATAAGGCATGCGTTCCGGGTTGACCCGGCCGGCGCCACGCTCCGTACGGGCGCCGGCAAACTCACTCATGAGGAGAGCGCCGGTCCGCTCGGCGATGCGCCCGGCCAACTCCGCTGCATCGGCGCGCAAGGCCCGGCCGCCGAGCAGGATCAGCACCGGCTCGCCGGACGTGAGCACATCCCGGCATGCCCTGATCCGGTCCTCGTCCACACGTTGCGGCGCCGGCACACGCGGAACCGGCGATGGGCCTTCCGCATCGTTCCAGGCCGTGTCCGCCGGAAGAACGAGGGTGGCGATCTGACCTGGCGGAGTCCGTGCCGCAGCAATCGCCGCCGCCCCGTCGGGGGCGACCGACACCGCGTCCGCGCTCGTCCTCACCCAATCGGAAACCGGCCACGCAATGCCCTCGATATCGGCTGTCAGCGGCGCATCATGGGCAATGTGGTAGGTCGCATGCTCGCCAACGATGTTGACGATGGGTGTGCGCGCCTTTCTGGCATTGTGCAGGTTGGCCAGACCGTTTCCCAGTCCGGGACCCGTGTGGAGAAGCGTTGCCGCAGGAGCGTCCTTCATGCGTCCGTAACCATCGGCGGCGCCTGTCACCACACCCTCGAAGAGACCAAGGATGCACCGCATGCCATCGACCTTGTCGAGGGCAGCGCAAAAGTGCATTTCCGAGGTGCCGGGATTGGTGAAGCAGGTGTCCACTCCGCCGTTGACGAGGGTACGCACGAGGCTCTCGGCCCCGTTCATGACATTGCCTTCCATGAGGTTTCCCATCAGTTCTTGTCAGGGTTCATCGAGAAATCGGTTGAGCTTGCCGGCAAGGTCCTTCACCGATGCATCCACCAGGCGGCGTCCCGCGTCGGGCGTGGACAGCGACGGCAGGCTGCCGATCCGCCCGTCGGGATAGCGTCTGCGGTAATCGTCCGAATCGTGGAACCCTGACCAGGCAGGCGCCCTGCCCTCAAGATTGACCTTCTTGATGTGGTCGGGAAAGGCAAACCAGGTGACCGAAACCTCGCTGCACGTCGCGTGCTCGCCCTCGTCGGCCCCATAGAGTTCTTTCGAGATTGACCGCACGCCCGCCGAATCCCACCAGTTCGACAGCGAGCAGCGCAGCGACCGTTCAACGGGCCGGGTGCGCATCGAGACCTCGGAGTGGATTTCGGCGATTGCCGCATGGATGGTGGCAATGTTCCCTCCGTGACCGTTGAGAAAAAAGAACCGGTCGAATCCGTGACGGGCAAGGGAGATGACACAGTCCCGGATGACACTCATGAGCGTCGAGGGACGCAGGCACATTGATCCTGAAAAGCCGAGATGGTGCTGGGCGACCCCGATGCCCAGGGTGGGCGCCACAAGGACACCGGTTTCCTCCCCAAGACGACGGGCGACGACTTCCGGACAGATGGCATCGGTTCCGATCAGGCCGCCCGGGCCGTGCTGTTCGGTGGAACCCACCGGCATGATGATGCCGGAACGCGACTCCAGGTAGTGTTCCACTTCCTGCCATGTGGAAAGACTGAGCTGCATGATGTCCCCCGCCGCGCCTGCGCCAAGACTATCCCGCCCGGCCATCACGGGACAATGGTAGTACCAGGGGGCAAGCGCCAGGATTTCCTGAGTTTCCTGTTTTGATGCCGGCAACGTCCGTGACGAGCCCGGGCTGCAGACAAGAGGGACAAGACGGTGGTTGGCATGACAGCAGCTTTCGCTCGGAGTTCGTCACCGCAGGGAGAATGGCCACGGAGCCCGTGAATCACCGGCTTCATTGCGAAGAACTGGCGACCCGACGCCAACACGATGATAGGCCGTGCCACCTGAATTCAGCGATGGAAGCCACGTCTCGTCACAGGGGGGCCGCATTGCGGCCCGAAGCATCCATGTTCCGCAGATCCACATATCGGTCGTTTCGCGTTTCACCTCGCGTGGTGAAGGCAAGGGCACCCCTGCACGAGGCTGGTCGAGGTCCTGCAGGAAGTTCGATTCATGTCGCCCGGGTTAGGACCACTTCTTCAACAAGACGATGACGATCAACGTTACAACTCAGGCTGGCACAGACGACCTGACAGTCCTTCGCCGGGCAGGGCATCCGTTGTCAGGAACCTCGCGAAACGGCATCCTGTGCCGGGCAGGTGGATTCTTGATTCCAGGAGCCGTGTCGGGCCACACTTCCGGGCGTTCAGCGACGAGGCTCCCATGACCGACGAAGTTGTCCACAGCGTTCCATCCGGATGGGCTTCGCGGGCCCATGTCGACAACGACGCCTACCTTGCCATGTACGAGGAATCGATCCGTGACCCAGACGGATTCTGGGCACGGCACGGCCTTCGGATCGACTGGATCACACCCTACACGAAGGTCAAGAACACGACCTACGACGATGGCGTGGCAATCAGGTGGTTCGAGGACGGCGAACTCAATGTCGCGGCCAACTGCCTCGACCGGCACCTTGAGGCACGGGGCGATCAGGCGGCGATCATCTGGGAGCCGGACGATCCCGGGGAGGCCTCGCGCACGCTGACCTACCGGGATCTCCACGAAGATGTCTGCAGGATGGCCAACGCTCTCCTCGCGATGGGCGTGGGCCGTGGCGACCGGGTCACCATCTACATGCCAATGATCCCCGAAGCGGCCTCGGCCATGCTCGCCTGCGCCCGGATCGGTGCGGTTCATTCCGTCGTGTTCGGAGGGTTCTCGCCGGACGCCCTTGCCAGCCGGATTCACGACTGCGATTCGCGCTTCCTCATCACGGCCGACGAGGGATTGCGCGGCGGCAGGAAGGTTCCACTCAAGAACAACGCGGATCAGGCGCTCAAGGATTGTCCAGATGTCAGTGCCGTCCTGGTGGTCCGCCGCACCGGCGCAGATGTGACGATGAAGGAGGGCCGAGACCACTGGTGGCATGACGTCAAGGCTTCGGCCGGCGCCGACTGTCCGGCGGTGACCATGAACGCGGAGGATCCGCTCTTCATCCTCTATACGTCAGGTTCGACCGGCAAGCCCAAGGGAGTGCTGCACACCTCCGGCGGCTATCTCGTCTATGCCTCCATGACCCACAGCTACGTCTTCGACTATCACGATGGCGACATCTACTGGTGCACGGCCGATGTCGGCTGGGTCACCGGCCACAGCTACATCGTCTACGGGCCGCTGGCCAACGGCGCCACCACATTGATGTTCGAAGGCGTACCGAACTGGCCCGATGCCAGCCGTCACTGGCAGGTCGTCGACAAGCACTCTGTCAACATCTACTACACGGCGCCGACGGCCATCCGCGCCCTCATGAGGGAGGGTGACGAACCGGTCACATCCACGTCGCGCGCCAGTCTGCGCCTGCTCGGCTCGGTCGGGGAACCGATCAATCCGGAAGCCTGGGACTGGTACTGGCGTGTTGTCGGCGACAGCCGCTGCCCGATCGTCGATACCTGGTGGCAGACGGAAACCGGGGGCATCCTGATCACCCCCCTGCCCGGTGCCACCGATCTCAAGCCGGGGTCCGCAACCAGACCGTTCTTCGGCGTCAGACCCGCCATCGTCGACAATGACGGCCGGGTCCTGGAAGGAGCCACCTCCGGAAATCTCTGCCTGCTGGATTCCTGGCCGGGTCAGATGCGGACGGTCTACGGCGATCACGAGCGCTTCATCCAGACCTATTTCGCTACCTATCCCGGCAAGTACTTCACCGGTGACGGCGCCAGGAGGGACGAGGACGGCTACTACTGGATCACCGGCCGGGTGGACGACGTTCTCAATGTCTCCGGTCACCGCATGGGAACCGCCGAGGTCGAAAGCGCACTGGTCGCCCACCCCAAGGTTGCCGAGGCCGCCGTGGTCGGCGCTCCGCACGACATCAAGGGACAGGGCATCTATGCCTATGTGACGCTCAATGCCGGCGAGGAACCCGGCGACGAACTGGCGCGGGAACTCGTTCAGTGGGTGCGCAAGGGAATCGGCCCCATCGCCAGCCCGGACTGGCTGCAGTGGGCCCCCGGTCTGCCCAAGACCCGTTCAGGCAAGATCATGCGGCGCATTCTCCGCAAGATCGCCGAAAACGACTTCGGGAACCTCGGAGACACGTCAACCCTTGCCGAACCCGGTGTCGTGGACGACCTCATCGAGAACCGGCAGAACAGGTAGTCCCGCCACGTCAGGGGAATCGGGGTCATGCCGACGCTTGATGCGGATGTCCTGGAGGGCTTCTGCAAGGACATTCTCGTTGACGCCGGCATGCGTGACGGCGACGCCGGCGCGGTTGCCGCCCATCTCGTTGACGCCGAACTCAAGGACGTTGTCTCCCATGGCGTCAACAGGATTCCCTACTACCTCTCGTTTTTCGAAAGCCGCAGCGCCGAACCGGTTGCCGATATCACCGTGACACGGCACGGGCCTTCGGTAGCACGTGTCGACGGCGGCAGCGGACTTGGCATTCTGGCCATGGAACGGGCGGTCGATGAACTGATTGACATGAGACGTCACCAGCCGGTGGTTACAGCCGGTATCGTCAATGTCGCCCACACCGGGCGCATGGGCGCCTACGCCGAACGACTGGCCCGGCATGGCCTGCTGGCCATGATCTGCGGTGGCGGCGGGCGGGAGCGCTGGCGCATGGTGGCCGCCCATGGCGGTCGCGGCGGGGTGCTGTCGACCAATCCCTGGGCACTTGCCATGCCGGCTGGTGAGGCCGGATCCGTATCGGCGGATTTTGCCACCTGTGTCGTGGCAAACGGCAAGATTCGCCTGCGACGTCGAACCGGCGAGGAGGTGCCTGAAGGCTGGCTGATCGACCGCGACGGTCATCCCACCACGAATATCGATGATTATGACAACGGCGGAGCCCTGCTCCCGGCCGGCGGCCACAAGGGTTACGGTCTCGCCATTATTGGGGAGATTGTCGGAAGCGCCATGCTTGGCCCGGCATTCGAATTCAACTGGTTTATTGTCGCCATCGCCACGGACGTCTTCAGTTCAGCCGAGCACTATGACGAAAACGCACGGGCCATTGTCGAAAACCTGCGTGCCTCACCGCCCGCTCCCGGTTTCGACCGCGTGCGGGTTCCGGGCGATCCCGAAAGGGAAAGCGAATGCCGGAAACGGAAATCCGGAATCGAACTTCACTCGGAAGTCTGGCAAGGCCTCGTCGATGCTGCCCGAAAAACCGGGGTGCCGGTGCCGTTGGCCTGAAGGCGGCACCGGCCCTGACTTCAGCTGGCGACGTATCGATATCCGTCGCGATGCACCCTGCCTTCCTGCAGGAGGTCCTTGACAGCCCGTGTCGCGTCGGCGCCGGAAAGCGACACACCGGTCACCTGCTCGACGCCAGCACGAATGGCGGACATTTTGCAGCCTGCTTCTCCAGCCCGGGCGATGACGCCGGCAACTTCGGCCATCGCCTGCGCGACCTCGTCGGAAACAGGCTTGCGGGGACGCCCACGCCTGGCGCCTCCCGACGGTGCCGCCGGTGCGGTCAACTCCAATTCGTCGGATCCGCCTGACGCCGGATCTTCCTCGAACGGAATCGAGTCGTCCCCGGACTGCGCCGCCACCGGTTCCTGACCGCCATCATCCGACGGCGCTTCGGTTTCGGCCTGAACGATCTCGGGCGCGGCCTCTGCTGCAGCTTCCCCGGCAGCCACGAAGCGGTAGCCCTCGCGTCGAATGCTCATTTCCGAAAGAAGCGACTGAAGAGCATCGTCAAGCGCCTTGCGTGTCGGTTCCTCGCCCTTGCGATTGGCCAGCAATCCGCTCAGGGCTGAACGCTTGACGCCGCGTTGACCGGAACCGGAAATCGCAGCGAGAACTTTCGCAGGCGCAACCCTGTCATGTCCTCCAGTGGCTTTTCCGGAGGGCTTCCGGCCGCGCCCTTTTCCGGACCGAGTCTTGCCGGTTTTCCTGGCGGGACGCCTGCCACTCCTTGACGGCTGGCGCTCCGCAGCGACATCGCCGATCAGCGCTTGCAGGCTTTGTGCCGCCTTTTGCATTTCCTCGATGGATTTCCCGACTGTTGCAGCTTCAGCCAGCAACGTCTGGTGCCTTTCTTCTTCGGATGCAATTTCCCTGTTAATCATCTCCAGGGCTTCTGCAATCTTGGCGTTGCTCACGTGGTCTCCCTTTCCCGGTCGCTTCGAGATTCCGGTGTACTCCAACATGCACTAAAGCCGGGGTAGGCAAACGTCAATCCTTTTGTGCAGGAAGACGAAGAATGTACGCGGAACTATGGTAGGTTCCGCATTCAATTGCAGCTGGAGTTCAGCAGATGGCAGACAGTGACACCAAAGAAGGCTGGAGTGAGGATGATTCGCGCCACTTCATTGACTACGGCGCCTACTTTGTGCCCGAACGGGAAACACAGGTTGATACAATTTGCAGTGTCATTCCCAGTCCACAGGAAAATGCCCTCATTGTGGATATCTGCTGCGGTGAAGGTCTACTCGCTTCAGCCCTGGCCCGAAGATTCAGCAAATGCCATATCCTGGCGCTTGACGGCTCATCGGCCATGCTCGAGGCAGCAGGCAAACGCCTCGACAAAACCGGGGCATCCTGGACGACATCGATCATGGATATTGCCGATTCAGGCTGGCGGCAATTCGACCGCCCGGTCCACGCCTTCGTGTCGTCGCTTGCCGTCCACCACCTCGACGGACCGGGAAAAGCCGGTCTGTTCAGGGATCTCGCAACTGCCCTCGCACCCGGAGGCGTGATCGTCATCTGCGATCTCGTCGAGGCGCGGAATCAGGAAGGTCTCACGCTTTGGGAACGCCACTGGGACGACGGTGTCAGGGAAAGGGCTACCCGTCTCGATGGCAATGAGGACATGCTGCACTTCTTCCGCGAAGACGGCTGGAACTACTACAGCGATCCTGAAGCCGATCCGGTCGACATGCCATCCGGTCTGTTCGAACAGCTCAAGTGGCTGGAAGAGGCCGGTCTGGTGGATATCGATGTACACTGGCTTCTGGCCGGACACGCAATCATGTCAGCCCGCAAGCCCTGAGACCTGACGTCAGGCGCATTTGGAGAACCCGCAGGATGTACAGAGGTGGCACCCTTCCTGATGGATCAGGCCGGGAAGACCGCATCGCGGGCAACTGGCGGAGCGGCGATCCGGCTCGCCGACGGAGCCGATGCTCTCACTTGTGTCGCTGATGAAACCGATGCTGGTCATGTGGGTCTCAAGCACATCGCCGATGGCGGCCAGCAGCGAGGGCACATAGCGACCGTTCATCCATGATCCGCCGCGCGGATCGAACACCGCCTTCAGTTCCTCGACCACGAAGCTCACGTCACCGCCACGGCGGAACACCGCCGAAATCATCCGGGTGAGACCCAGTGTCCAGGCGTAGTGATCCATGTTCTTCGAGTTGATGAAGACCTCGAAAGGCCGCCTGCGGCCATTCCTGACCACATCGTTCACAGTCAGGTAGATCGCATGGTCGCTCTCCGGCCAGCGCAGCTTGTAGGTTCTCCCCGGGAGAACCTCGGGACGGTCAAGGGGCCGGGTCAGGTGAATGACGCCGGCAGTCTCGAATGTATCCCCCGGGATTTCGGATCCGGGCTCGTCAAGGGGCAGAAGGGGCTCGGCGTCCGCGGCCGCGGGCGCCTCGAGGACAGCACCCGTGACATCGTTCGGCCTGTATGTCGTGCATCCCTTGCATCCCAGCCTGTAGGCCTCGAGATAGACATCCTTGAAGTCCTCGAAAGGCATGTCCACGGGCACGTTGATGGTCTTGGAAATCGAACTGTCGATGTACTCCTGGACGACCGCCTGCATGCGGATGTGGTCGGTCGGCCTGAGTGTCTGGGCATCCACGAAGTAGTCGGGCAGCGGAGCGTCCTCTCCGCGCATCCGGCGCCACAGGCGGAGCGCGTAGTCGGTGACCTCCTCGCTTCTCCTGGTTCCGTCGGGCATCAGCACATTGCGCGTGTAGGAGAAGGCAAAGACCGGCTCGAGACCCGAGGAGATGTTGTCTGCGAAGAGCGAAATGGTGCCGGTCGGGGCAATCGATGTCAGCAGTGCATTGCGGATGCCATTGGCAGCAATCGCGTCGCGCACGTCCCGGTCGAGTCCGGCGACGGTTTCACCCGCCAGATAGGCTTCGGCATCGAAGAGTGGAAAGGGTCCCTTCTCCTCCGCCAGGCGTGCCGATGCAAGATAGGCTTCGCGACGCAGGCATGCGAGCCAGGTGCGGGCCAGCGTGACCGCCCTTTCGCTGCCGTAATGCGCCTTCATCATGATGAGCGCGTCGGCAAGACCGGTGACACCCAGACCGATGCGCCGCTTGGCGGCAGCCTCCTGACGCTGTTCCTCAAGAGGAAACTGCGACACGTCGATGACGTCGTCCATCATCCTCACCGCAGCTGCCACCGTGCGGGAAAACCCCTCGTCATCAAACCGCGCTTCGTCACCGAAGGGATCGGTGATGAAGCGCGTCAGGTTGATCGAACCCAGGAGACAGGCGCCGTAGGGCGGCAGGGGCTGTTCACCGCACGGATTGGTGGCGGAGATAGTCTCGCAATAGTGGAGATTGTTCCGCCGGTTGATGCGGTCGATGAAGATGACGCCGGGCTCGGCGCAGGCATAGGTGCCGCGCATGATCCGGTCCCACAGGTCGCGGGCCGACACGGTTCCGTAGACAACACCGTCAAAGACAAGCTCCCAGGCATCGTCCTGCCGGACCGCGTTCATGAAGGCATCGGTCACAAGCACGGAAAGATTGAACATGCGCAGCCGTCCGGCTTCCTGCTTGGCGTCGATGAACGCCTCGATGTCCGGGTGATCGCAACGCATGGTCGCCATCATCGCACCGCGACGGTGGCCGGCACTCATGATGGTGCGGCACATTGAATCCCAGACATCCATGAAGGTCAGCGGTCCGGAGGCGTCAGCGCCCACACCACGAACGGCAGCACCCTTGGGTCTCAGTGTCGAGAAGTCGTAGCCGATTCCGCCACCGGCCTGCATGGTGAGCGCCGCTTCCTTCAGGTGATCGAAGATCCCACCCATGTCGTCGGGAATGGTCCCCATGACAAAGCAGTTGAAGAGCGTGACATTCCTCTCGGTACCTGCACCGGCCAGAATCCTGCCGGCGGGCAGGAAACGATAGCCAGACATGGCCTCGAAGAACTGTTCTCCGATCCGGCGTCGGTTGGCGGGTTCCTCTACCGTGACACAGGCTCCTGCCACCCGTCGCCAGGTCGCCTCGACATTATCGTCGACCGGCGTGCCGTCGGGCCCCTTGAGACGGTACTTCATGTCCCAGATCTGCAAGGCAATGGGGGATTGTGCGTCGCTCATCAAAGCATCTCTTCCGTCTCTCGTGACATCATAACGTTCCTGAAATGTACTCTCAACTCTAGCCCCTGTTCCTGGCCTCGGCGACGAGCTCCCTGGTTCCGGATTCGATCCTTGATTCAAGCTCTTCCATGAAACGTGCCCGCGGCAGGGCAGGTGGTATCGCCTCGAGGAAGGACATGACGGCGCACCCCGGCGTCTTTCTGATCTGCCGGCGCGGCCAGAAGACCCCGCTGTTGAGCGCCACCGGAACCACTGGCACGCCCAGTGCAGCGTAGAGTCCGGCCACGCCACGCTGATAGGCGACCCTTTCACCGGGAGCCGTGCGTGTCCCCTCGGGGAATATCACCATGCACCGGCCCTCGCTGGCCACCGTTGCCGCGTGACCCAGGATCCGGCGCAGTGCGGAGAGGCCGGCGCTGCGATCAATGGCGAGGCAATCCATGGCCGAAATGAACCAGCCGACAACCGGAATTCGGACGATTTCCTGCTTTATGATGAAACAGGCATCCGGAAACAGCCTCACGAGGGCATAGGTTTCCAGGGCGGACTGGTGCTTGACGGCGATCAGCGCCGGGCCGTCAGGCAGATTGTTCCTGCCCCTCACCTCGATCCTGAGCCCGGCCACCACATCGAGGAGAAAGAGCTGCACACCGGCGAACCAGAAAGGAACCCGGGCGGCCAGGCGGCGTGCAAGGAGCAGTGTCGGCAGCGTCGTGACGCCCAGAAACACCATGACTCCAAGCGACAGGGCGAGAAACGCGCATGACCGGATGAGGGTCATGCCGGAGGCCAGATCAGGCTGACAAGGTACTTGGAGTACTCGCCGGCAAGAAGAAGCAGGGTACGCGGGTGACGCCACCAGATATCCAGATGCACCGCGCCTGACACCACCGGGTAGGGAATGACATCGATCGCCGGCATGAACCGACGGAAGAGGACAAGACTGCGCGGCATGTGGTAGTTGGCGGTCACAAGGATCATGGACGTGCGCGCTCCCGCCGCCATCCAGTTCGCTGTCTCGCGCACGTTGCCCACGGTATGACGGGCATCGTGTCCAAGATCGATGCAGCAGGCCAGGGTCGTTGGCGCATGACTGTTGAGATCAAGAATCTCGGCGACATCGACGCCAGTGTGAACACCGCTGACAAACAGGCGCTCCGCCATCCCCTTCTGCAGGAGATCGATCCCGGCGGGCAGCCGCTCCCTGCCTCCCGTGAGCACGACGATGGCGTCCGCCTTCTGGCCGATCGCCAGCGGGGTTTCCGGGGCGATCTGCGTGACAAAGCGCATCAGTCCACCAACCCAGACCGCCGCCAGGATCACCAACAGGACGATGACAAGCCGCGCTCTCAGTGTTCTCTTCCGTTTCACGGCATGCGGCCCAGTGAGGTGATCACCGTCACCCGCGCCGCGACCATCGCCACCAGCGCCGCGACGACGGGAATCGTACCGAGAAAGAGCCACTCGCGAACCGAGAAGGAGACCGCCGGCAACAGGGGCGCCTCGATATCGCCGGACAGTTCGCCCATCAGGATTATGATGATGATGGCCAGAACGTTGCCGGGAATGCCTCCCATCAACGCCAGGGTGAGGGACTGGTTCTGGAACTGGGTCGCGATATAGCTGTCCTGGGCTCCGACCTGGTGCAGAATCTCGATGGTGTCCTGATGAATCGAGAGCGCCGTGCGCGTGACATAGATGATCGAGACGACAGAGATCAGCGCAATGATGATCAGCATCAGGGCGGTCACCAGTTGAACGGTACCGACGGTGCTGCGTACGGCAAGGAGCCACTGCGGTTCGACATAGACCGTGACGGCACCGACAGTCTCCTCGAGAATCTGCTCGATGACGTCACCTCTCAGGGATTCCGGCGACACGGCTTCGACATCGATCAGCACCGGTAACGGCAACAGGTCCGGGTCGGGTCTGCCACCTGTCCACGCCTCGATGGTCTCGAGAATCTCGTCATCCCCGACCAGGTGGACCCGGCTGATTCCCGGCAACTGTGCCAGCACGTCGATGGAAGTGGCCACGGCCTCTTCGTTGGCGCTCTTCCGGGACAGTTCGATGGTGGCGCCATACTGCTGACCGGTGATCTGCCACCGGTCCGCGACTCCTTCCATGGCCAGCGAGGCACTGAGTACCAGGGTCGACAGGAACACCATGGCGCCGATGATGGTCGGAACAAAGCTGGACGAGGGATCCGAAGCGAGCGGGACCTCCTGCGGTCGCTGCCTCCACCTCACCATGGGCGGCCCGCTTTCAGGAACCCTTCCTTGAGGTGGAGGACCGGATGGGGAAACCGCTGCGGAAGCCTGGTGTTGTGGGTGGCGATCACCAGGGTCGTGCCATGGCGATTGAGCTCCATGAAGAGCATCATCAGACGATCCGCCATCGGCTCGTCGAGATTGCCCGTCGGTTCATCGGCGAGCAGCACGTCCGGCTGTCCGATCACCGCCCTCGCCACGGCTACCCGCTGTTTTTCGCCACCCGACATGAAGGGTGGCTTCACGTCGGCCATGGTGTCGAGGCCCACCCATTCCAGCAGCTGGTGGACGTGATCGCTCACCATGCCCGGATCCGTGCCGACCAGACGCAGCGGCAGCGCAACGTTGTCGAAGGCCGAGAGATGATCGAGCAGGTTGTAGTCCTGGAAGACGACACCAATGCGCCGGCGAAGGCCCGTGAGGGCGCTCCGCGTTGCCGTCGCCACATCCTGCCCGAACATGGTCAGCAGCCCCCGGGTGGGCCGCCGGCCAAGATAGAGCAGTCTCAGCATCGAGGTCTTGCCGGCGCCTGTGGGTCCGACAAGGTAGTGGCCGGATCCCGATTCCAGGGTGAGATCGATGTCATGCAGAACTTCCGGTCCGCTGCCATAGCGCAGACCGACGTTTTCAAACCGAATCACGCCAACTTTCCCTGCTTCATGCCCGATGAGGAGGCAAGGTCCCCGGGACACTAGCACAGAGCCGAAGCCTACGGCATGCCTTGACCGGATAGAGCGTCAGAACCGCCTGAGCAGGCGGCGGAGATACTCCTGCTCCTCCTGAGGCCTGTGCTGTTCAGCGGCGCGTCGTTTCAGTTCGTCAAGTATCTGGCGAACGCGGATGAGGGATCCCTTGTCGGGAATGTTGATATCGTCGGTGGCGGAACCGATGGCGTTGCCGAGGCTGCGCCCGATCGGGTCCCTGGGCGCCGAGAAGAATCCCTGGGAGTCACCTCCCACACTCTCCCCGAGGAGATCGAGAATTTGCGCCATCATGTCGCCGGCGCCTTCCTTGAGGAAATCGACGGCCTCTGTCTGGTGATCGACCGCATGACCCGGACGGTTGGCCTTCAGCTGGCGGACGGCGCGGCGCATCGAGCGGTTGGCCCGGCTGTAGTGGCGGGGCACGTCGTAGCCGAACTCCTCCATGCGCTCCATGAAACTCTCGAGAACGTCCCTCACGTCGGCCTGGCGTACGGCCTGATCGGTCGTGTCAACGTCCTCTTCCCCGACATCGCGCAGGATCCTGAAACTCTCATCCAGCAGCTGCTGCTGCTCGCTGATGATCTGGCGGATGGTCTGGATCATTTCCACGGCTTCGGCAGACGAACTTCCCGAAAGGTCACTGAGATTGCCCACGGAAATGCTTTCCATGATCTCCTGGAGTCGGGTCAGCAGGGTTCGTGCCTGCTGGCGCGAACCAGTGCGCACCAGCTCGGATATTCTGTCCACCAGATCGGTCAGTTCGCGGCTGCCGACCGCCTTCAGCGCCTCGGTGGGGTCGAACAGTTCTCCTGGATCCGAGCGCAGCCTGTTCGAAAGAGCCCGCATGTAGTCGTCCATGGCGTTGCGCAGCTCTGCGAGCAGGCGTTCGATCTTGGCGTCCGGCGCGCCGCCACTGAGAGCCTCGAGAATCTGCTGCTGCAGATCGCGCACCCGCTGTTCAGCGAAAGCCAGCGGACCCTCTTCGATGGCAAGCGCCGTTTCCCACATCAATCCGATCACATCGTCGGCGGTCGATTCCCGACCGGCGCTGTAATCGAGGCGCAGTGCGCCCGTCACCAGCGCCAGATGAACGTCGACTTCCGAGAGGTAGGATTCCGGTTCCCTTGAAAGACGGTGCAGCACCGAAGCCGTCTCGCCTGCAAGGTCCCTGTCCACCGCGAACGCCTTGCGCTGCTTCGCGATTTCGCGTGCCACCGGGTGATGGAAAAAGCGCTCCGGCAACTCGAAGGTATGACGGACGCTCCTACTCCTTTGACCAATCTCGTCCGTGGCAACCAGAACCAGTTCCACCTCGTGACCGGCCCATGGATGCGCCATCAGGTTGTAGAAGGTGGGACCCTGCACGGTACGGATTCCCGGCTGCGCCAGTGGCACGGAAACCCGCAGCACGTCATCGCCGGCGCCGCCTGGTCGGCGGATCTCGCCAGTGATGGACTCGAGGCCGTAGTCATCGCTGGCTGCAACATCGAGGCGCAGCCCTGTCCGCAGTGTCTCGGAAGGCTCCGCCGTGAGAGCGACCTCGGGCGGATCGTCAGCGATCAGCGTGATCGTCCTCCCTTCCAGCAGATTGCCGGACTGGAGGATCGAGAACCGCGTGCCGCTGTCGAGCACGTGGGCGATCTGCCAGTTTTCTCCTCCGGCATCGGTGAAGTCGAAGGGCACGTCATCGACCCTCAGCACCGGCAACCGGGAGCCGCCGCGAACCTGCACCACCAGTTCACTGCCGACGGGAACCGGCACCGGGTGATCCCCTGCGCTCTGCTCGAACCAGATGGGAGCGACGTCCGTGTAGGCTGGAGGCGTGATCCAGAATGTCGCCTCGCCAGCAGCACCGGCACCTCCGCTCAAGGAGTATCCCGGCTGCAGCAGGGCGGTGAAGTTGGCCCGGGCCTGTGACCAGCCGGCAATTGCCCCCCAGACCAGGACCAGCAGCGCAAGATACCTGAGGGCGAAACGGTCACGCGAAGCCAGCGCGCTGCGCGGCCAGCCGACCCGCAGGCGGCGTGCGCGTCCGGCCGCTCGCGCCCGATGCATCTCGAACAGCGCCTGGCTGGCCCCGTCCTGAAGATCGCCCGCATAATGATCGTCGAGCGCCATCAGTGGTCTGTGCGGCACACCGCTCCCGATTTCGAGACGGCGTCGCACATGCCCTTCCCTGGGCCAGGCGAATCCCCGGAAATCCCGCCACAGGACAAGAGGCGTGGCCATGGCGAAGAAAACCAGGAGAGCGATATGGAGAATCCCCGGAAGAGATGACACCACTCCGAGCAGGACGAGTCCCAGGAAGAGAATGACGAGGGATGCAGAGCGCCAGGACCGGATGACGAGGTCCTCCCAGACGAGCGCCAGGCGGGCAAGGAACAACCGCCACGCCACGACGGCGGATCCGGCTCTGTTGTCAGCGGACGGTGTCATCGCGTTGCAGGTCCGGCACTGTCTCAAGCGCCATCATCTCAGCATGTCCCGGCCGCCTGCGGACCACGGCATGGCGATCTTGATCCACCATCACCTCCGGTACCAGCAAGCGTCCATTGTACCCCGAGGCCATGACAGCGCCATAGGCTCCGGCGTGGCCTATGGCCAGCAGGTCACCGTCGTCGAGAGCGGGCAACGGCGCGTCGTGGGCCAGCACGTCCCCCGACTCGCAGACCGGCCCTGCCACCACGGATTCGAGGAGTGGAGGCGTCGCCTCACGGTGCGGCCAGACCGGATGGCGGGCGCCATAAAGTGTCGGCCGCACGAGATCATTCATGGCGGCATCGACGATGACGACGCGCTTCGATCCGGCCTGCTTGACCGTGTTCACTGCGGTCACGAGCGCCCCGGCCGACGCGACCAGCCAGCGTCCTGGTTCAATGGCGAGTTCCGCGTCCGTCCGGCGGCGGACATCCGCCAGCAGGCGTGCATAGCCGCCGAGGTCGATCGCTTCTTCCTCTTCGTGGTAGGCGATGCCCAGTCCCCCGCCAAGATCAAGCGAGGAGACACCATCCAGCGTGCCGGCCAGGTCCAGCAGCCTGTCGAAGGCGGTGCGGTAGAGTCCGATATCGTGTATCTGGGACCCAATATAAACCGCGAGTCCGACGGGCCGGACCAGGGGATGAGCCCGGGCCCTTGACCACAGGCGCCGGATGGTTGCCGCGGGAAGGCCGAACTTGTCAGTCTGCCGCCCAGTGGAGATCTTCTCGTGCCCGCCCGCATCGACATCCGGATTGAACCGGAAGGCCACGGGCGCTTCCCTCTGGAGTTCGTCGCAAATCTCCCGGATACGATCGAACTCGCCTTCGCTCTCGACGTTGATCTGCCTGATGCCGCTTTCCAGGGAGAAGACGATCTCGTCACGTGACTTGCCGACCCCCGAGAAGACAATCGTGCTCGCGTCGATTCCCGCGGCAAGGCAACGGTGTATCTCCCCTGCCGAGACGACATCCGCCCCCGCTCCCAGGCCACCAAGGAGATGAACGACCGCGAGGTTGCTGTTGGCCTTGACCGCATACAGGATCGACGTACCGGTTCCGTCCACCGCGCCCCGGAGGTGAAGAAAGCGGCGACGCAACGCCGTTGCGCTGTAGCAGTAGAATGGCGTGCCGATCTCGCAGGCAATGGTCGCGAGGTCCACGTCCTCCACATGCAACCGCCCGTTGCGGTACGTGAAGGCGTTCAACTGTCGTCCGACTCCCCGTCCGTACCGGGACGTGTCAGACTTCCCCTGCGCCCGCATGCGGCTGCGAGGGCTGCGAGCACCAGCATCAGGATGCCGCGTCTGGTCATGCAAGATACCTCCTGCGGGCTTCTTCCACCGCTTCTGCCACCCGTTGTGGCGCCGTACCGCCCGGACTCGCACGGCTGGCGACCGAAGCCTCGACCGTGAGCACCTGGCGCACCGAGGCGTCGAGACGGTCGTCCACCCGGCGCATCGCGTCAAGCGGCAACGACGCCAGATCACATCCCGCCTCCTCGGCAAGCGCCACGAGACGGCCAGTGATGTGATGCGCCTCCCGGAACGGAAGCCCCTTCTCGCGAACCAGCCAGTCCGCGAGATCGGTCGCAGTCACAAATCCGTCATCCGTGCGCGACCGCATGGCCTCGGTGTCGACGGTCATTCCGCGTATCATGGCTGCCGTGGCCGGAACCACCAGCATCAGCGTCTCGGCAGCATCGAAGAGCGGTTCCTTGTCTTCCTGCATGTCCTTGCCGTAGGTCATCGGCAGACCCTTCAGCATGGTGAGCAGCGACACCAGCGCGCCGGTCAGGCGTCCAGCCTTGCCGCGCACCAGTTCGGCGGCGTCGGCATTGCGTTTCTGGGGCATGATCGACGACCCCGTGGTCAGACTGTCGGGCAGGCGCACAAACCCGAAGGCCGGACTGGTCCACAGGACGAGCTCTTCCGCCAGGCGTGACAGGTGCACACCGATGATGGCCCCGGCGGCGAGAAACTCCAGGCAGAAATCCCGGTCTGACACCGCATCCATGGAGTTGGCCGCCGGCCGATCGAAGCCCAGCGAGGCGGCCGTCGCCTCACGGTCCACCGGAAACGATGTTCCGGCCAGCGCCGCAGCCCCCAAAGGCGATTCGTTCATTCTTTGTCGACAGTCCTTCAGCCTGCCGCGATCCCTGCCGAACATCTCGACATAGGCCAGCATGTGATGACCTAGGGTGACGGGCTGGGCCGGCTGCAGGTGAGTCATTCCCGGCATGACCGACGCCACATGCCGTTCCGCCTGGTCGATCAGCGACTCCTGGAGACCGACAAGCGCGTCATCGAGATGATCGAGGTGATCGCGCAACCACAGGCGCAGGTCCGTGGCGACCTGATCGTTGCGCGAACGCGCCGTGTGCAGACGCCGGGCCGGCTCACCGATGAGGTCGGCAAGACGCGCCTCGATGTTCATGTGAACATCTTCCAGCGCCGGATCCCAGGTCATTGTTCCCTCCTCGATCTCGCGGGCAATGTGATCAAGGCCCTCCTGGATGGCATCGTTATCGGCGGCCGAAAGGATGCCCGTGGCCGCCAGCATGGAAGCGTGGGCCCTCGACCCGGCGATGTCATAGGGCGCCAACCGGCGGTCGAAGTCCACCGAGGCGTTGATCCGCTCCATGATGGCGGACGGCTCTTCGCGGAAGCGCCCGCCCCGGACAGGGTTGGAGTTGTTGGTTGCTGACATGCCGATCAGGCACCGGAGCGGTGTGTCGATGCTGGTACCGGCCCGCCGACTCATGCCCACCGGCCGGAACGTGACGTGGAGTGTAGCGGGCGCCCGCAACTGTGTCCAAGACGGCGACAAGCGTGGCGTTTCCGCTTCGACCGGGTATTCTCCGCACCTCCTCGATACCGAGATGGCGATCTCCCTTGTCATGAATGCCTCCGAGGCGCCGTCCCGCAGTTTTCTGTTCCTGGCGGGTCGCGTCTTCCTTCCCTTCGCAGCCGGTTACTTCCTTTCCTATGTCTTCCGGACGGTGAATGCCGTTCTGGGACCGGTTCTCGGCGAGGAACTGGCTCTGGATGCCGCTGCCGTCGGCCTGATGACCAGCGCCTTCTTCCTGGCCTTTGCCGGTATCCAGCTTCCTCTCGGCATGGCGCTCGACAAGTTCGGACCCCGGCGCACACATGCGGTGCTGCTGATCATCGCCGCAGCAGGTGCGGTTCTGTTCAGCCTGGGTGACGGCACTCCCGTCCTCACGCTGGCGCGCGCCATCATCGGCATCGGCATGGCCGGAGGCCTTCTGGCCGCCATGAAGATGTTTGCACTGTGGTTTCCGGGCCAAAAGCTGCCACTGATCAACGGCCTGGTCCTTGCGGCGGGCGGCGCCGGAGCCATGGCTGCATCTGCTCCGGTCCACGCCATGATTGCTCTCATCGGCTGGCGGCAGCTGTTTGTCGTGCTCGCTGCCGTGACCGTGCTGGTGGCAGCGATCATCTACATCGTCGTACCGGAGCGACGGGCGACAGGTGCTCCGGTTACGTTGTCGGACCAGTTGAAGGGACTCCGGCTCATCCAGCGCTCGCCGGCCTTCCTGGCCGTGGCGCCGCTGGTGATGACGACACAGGCGGCGTGGCTGTCGACCCAGGCGTTGTGGTTCGGACCATGGCTGCGTGATATGGCCGGCCTTGATGCCGGCCGTGCGGCCGACGCTCTCTTCATCGGCGGCTTCGCGATGATCGTCGGGTATGCCCTCCTCGGCTGGCTTGCCGAACGGCTGAGCCGGTTCGGCATCCCGGTTTCCTTCGTCGCCGCTCCGGTCACCTTGGTGTTCATTGCCGTGCAGGCGATTCTGGCACTGGGAAGCGGACTGCCTGCATGGGTGTTGACGGCGGCGTTCTCCGCGACCGGGGGTGCGATCGTCATCTTCTATGCCGACATGACCCAGAGATTCCCGCCGGCCATGGCCGGCAGGGTCAACACGACGCTCGCCCTCTTGGCCTTCGCGCTGGGCGGCGTCCTCCAGATCCTCGTCGGCCTCGTCCTCGATCTCTTCCCGGCACCCGAAGGCGGCTATTCGCCCTCAGGCTATCTCGCCGCGTTCGGCGGCTGGGTGCTGATCCAGGCCGCCTGTTTCGTCTGGTATCTCGCCCGCCGTCACCACGGCTGACGCCAGTTCCCGATTGCTCGCCGAGCCCTCACGACAATGACGTCGCGATCCGTTTTTCAGACCCGACCCAGCAGTTCCAGCGCCGTGCGGGCGGTCACAACCGGAATGCCGTCAACGTCCAGGAGCGCAAGCATGTGCCTCTTGTCTCCGGAGACGATCAAATCGACGCCGCCGGCGTTTGCGGCCGCCAATACCTGGTTGTCCATGGGGTCTGGAGAGTAAGACACCCCCGGGAGGTCATGAAGGATGATGGCGCGCGTGCCAATGTTCTCGACAATAGCGGAAGCCTCGTCGGCGTTGACGAACTTCCGGAGTCGATCTCTTCCGAGCACATCTACCAGTTCGCGGATCTGCGCGTTTGATGTCACAACGTCCAACTCGCCCCGCAGCCACGCCTGATACAGGCTATCCGGAGGAGTACCCTTGGTGATGAGGGCGCCGATCAGGATGTTGGTGTCAAGAACGACCCGCACCCGCCGCACTCACCTCTTCGTCGATTAAGTCGAGAATCTGCCGTTGGTCCAATTCGGCACTGCGATCCTTGACCTGTCTGATGGTGAGGTCGAAAACACGCTGACGAACTGACTCATCGACAAACCGGGAGAGATCACCTTTCTTTCCACCGTTGCGGGCAAGAAAGGTGCGTACGGCACGATCCGTCTTCTCAGAAATAGAGAGGTTCCATCGAGTCATGGTAGCAGCTCCGCGCATAAGCGTTTAAACGTATATGCGCACATGCTGTCAATCAAGGGGCAGATAGTCGACCCCATGACGGTGCTGACTGAACGACACATGAATTCGACGAACTTCCGCACGGGATTCGTCCCTCTCACAAGCGTGGAGAAGAGTACGGCCAGACCTCTTCGCAAGGCACTTGGAGAGGAAACGGAGACGATCCTGGCGCTTCGGCATCGCGATGAAACGCCCGTGGACGCCAAAAAGGGCGATCAGCGCGTCGGGACCGGGGTTTCGCCTGAGTAGTCGTAGAAGCCGCGGCCGGACTTGCGGCCGAGCCAGCCCGCCTCGACATACTTGGCGAGCAGCGGACACGGACGGTACTTCGTGTCCGCGAGGCCGTCATAGAGCACCTGCATGACGGAATAGCAGACATCAAGGCCGATGAAGTCGGCGAGTTCGAGCGGGCCCATGGGGTGGTTGGCGCCGAGCCGCATCGCCGTATCGATGGAATCGACGGTGCCGACGCCCTCGTAGAGGGCATAGACCGCCTCGTTGATCATCGGCAGCAGGATACGGTTGACGATGAAGGCCGGGAAATCCTCGGCGTTGGCCGGCACCTTGCCGAGTTCGAGCGTCAGGGCACGGATGGTATCGAAGGTCTCGCCGTCGGTGGCCAGTCCGCGGATGAGTTCCACCAGGTTCATCATCGGCACCGGGTTCATGAAGTGCATGCCCATGAACTTCTCCGGCCGGTCGGTGGCCGCCGCCAGGCGTGTGATGGGGATCGACGAGGTGTTGGTGCAGATGATGGCGTCCGCCTTGAGGGACGAAGTCAGTTCGGCAAGAATCTCCTTCTTGACCTTCTCGTTCTCGATAGCGGCTTCGATGACACAGTCGCAGTCAGCCAGTCCGGCATAGGAGTCGACCACGGCAATGCGGCCGAGTGCGGCATCCATCTGGTCCTGATCGATGACTCCACGTCGCCGCTGACGCTCCATGTTGGAGCGCACCACCTCGACGCCGGCCTCCGCAAGAGCCCGCGACATGTCGACAATCAGGATGTCGTATCCCGCCAGGGCACAGACGTGTGCGATTCCCGACCCCATCTGGCCGGCACCGATCACGCCAATGCTCCTGATCTCCATGCCCAAGACCCTATCCCCCGGTCACCGCGGCTGGATGCCTCTTTGCTCCAGCTCGGCCTTCAGTTCGGGAACGGCATCGAAGAGGTCCGCAACCAGACCGAAATCGGCAACCTGGAAGATCGGCGCCTCCTCGTCCTTGTTGATACAGGCGATGACCTTGCTGTCCTTCATGCCGGCCAGGTGCTGGATGGCGCCCGAGATGCCGACGGCAAGATAGAGTTCCGGCGCCACCACCTTGCCGGTCTGTCCCACCTGGTAGTCATTGGGCACGTAACCGGCATCGACAGCGGCCCGACTGGCGCCGACAGCCGCCCCGAGAATGTCCGCCACTTCCTCGAGCATGGCGAAGTTGTCACCGGACTTCATGCCTCGGCCACCCGAAATGACCACGCGGGCCGTGGTCAGTTCCGGGCGCTCGCCGCCCGAAAGCGCGGCGCCCTCGAAGCTCGAAAGACCGGCATCGGCCGCGCCAGACACCGTCTCGATGGCAACCGCCGTGTCGCTCTCCTCCGCGGCGTCGAAGGTCGTCGTGCGAACCGTCACGAATACGATGTCGTCGCTTGACTGGACCGTGGCCATGGCGTTGCCGGCGTAGATCGGACGCACGAAGGTATCGGCAGCGACCACGGCGGTGATATCCGAGACCTGCTGCTTGTCGAGAAGCGCTGCGGCCCGCGGCATGATGTTCTTGCCGGTGGTGGTTGCCGGCGCCACGACGTGGCTGTAGTCCGGCGCCAGGCTGGCGATGAGAGGGGCAACGTTCTCGGCGAGCTGCGCTTCAAGCGGCGCCTCGTCGGCAAGAAGGACCCGGGCGATACCGGCTGTCCGGGAAGCGGCTTCCGCCACCGCACTGCAACCGCTGCCTGCCACTAGGACGGTGATGTCGCCGCCCATTTCCAGGGCGGCCGTCACGGTGCTTGCGGTGGCCGACGCAAGTTCCTGATTGTCGTGTTCCGCATAGACCAGTATCGCCATGTCAGATCGCTCCTGCGTCGTTCTGCAGCTTGTCCACCAGTTCCCCGACGGAACCGACCTTGATGCCGCTCTTGCGGCGTGGCGGTTCCTCGACACTCACCACCTTCAGGCGGGGTGTGACGTCGACTCCGAGTTCGTCAGGCGTACGCTTGGCGATTTCCTTTTTCCGCGCCTTCATGATGTTGGGGAGTGACGCGTATCGTGGATCATTGAGTCGGAGGTCCACTGTGATGATCGCCGGCATTGTCAGCACCACCGACTCGAGCCCGCCGTCGACCTCCCGCACGACCTTCAGAGAACCGTTGGCCGCCTCGACCTTCGAGACGAATGTGCCCTGGGCCCAGCCCAGCAGCCCGGCGAGCATCTGGCCGGTCTGGTTGGCATCGTCATCAATCGCCTGCTTGCCGAGGATGACCACATCGGGCAACTCCTCGGCGACGATCCGGGCGATCATCTTGGCCACGGCAAGCGGCTCGAGATCACCCTCATGAACGACATGGATGGCGCGATCGGCGCCCATGGCCAACGCCGTGCGCAGGGTTTCCTGACTCTGGGTCGGTCCAAGGGACAGGGCGATCACCTCGGTGGCGGTTCCCGCCTCCTTCATGCGGATGGCCTCCTCGACGGCAATCTCGTCGAATGGATTCATCGACATCTTGACGTTGGCAAGATCAACGCCCGAACGGTCCGCCTTGACGCGCACCTTCACGTTGTAATCAATGACCCGCTTGACCGGGACGAGCACTTTCATGGCGTGCCTCTCCAGGCGCTTGTTGTGACAGGGATTATCGGATTCCGCGGCAGGAATTCGCAGGGCACACTATGACCGCTCGATCGCCGGAGTCAACGAAACGTCGGCGCATTCCGGCTCACCCTTCCCGGGTGGCGCCGGGAGTCCACAGGTGATCCGCGCGCCCGTTGTCGTTGAGATGGCGTGCCATCACGAAGAGGTGATCGGAGAGCCGGTTGGCGTATTCGAGAGCGGCCGGATTGACCGTCTCGTCGAGGGAGAGCGCGGTGATCAGGCGTTCGGCCCGGCGGACCACCGTACGCGCCAGGTGAAGCCACGCCGAAACATCGCACCCTCCTGGCAGGATGAAGGATTTCAGGGGTTCGAGCCCGGCGTTCATGGCATCGATTTCATTCTCGAGACGCACCACCTGGACAGGCGTGATCCGCAGCGCACCGGCGCCGCGGCGGCCTTCCTCGGGCACGGCCAGGTCGGCCCCGAGATCGAAGAGATCGTTCTGGACGCGCGCCAGCATCGCGTCACAGTCGCCGTCTGCATGCACTCTGGCGAGGCCGATCACCGAGTTCGCCTCATCAACGGTGCCGAAGGCCTCGATCCTGAGGGCGTGCTTGGCTACCCTGCTGCCGTCGCCCAGGGACGTCTCGCCCCGGTCTCCGCCGCGGGTATAGATCCTGTCCAGCCTGACGATGGTTCTACCCTCCCTGCATGACGAGAAACATGACGGCGAGAAGGACCAGTGCAGCCAGCTGGAATCCCACGCGAAAGCGCATCATGCGGTTGCCGTGACGCCGGTTGAACTCGCCTCCCCGGGCAAATCCGCCGATGCCGACGAAGAGGGCGATGAGGGTGAGGGCGACAAAGCCCAGGATTGCATAACCGATCCAGCTCATGACGTCGCCCTGCGCCGCGCCGCCATGGTCAGTTCGTCACGGCGAGCAGGCGCCTGGCGATCACCTGCGCCTGGATTTCCGCCGCGCCCTCGAAGATGTTGAGGATACGGGCATCACACAGCAGCCGGCTGGCTTCGTACTCGAGGGCGTAGCCGTTGCCGCCATGGATCTGCAGGGTGTTGTCGGCCGCCGACCAGGCCACCCGGGCACCGAGAAGCTTGGCCATCCCCGCCTCGAGATCGCAGCGTCGGCCGGAGTCCTTGCGGCGCGCCGCATACCAGCACAGCTGGCGGGACATCATCGTCTCGACGGCCATCCATGCCAGCTTGTTGGCAACGCGCGGGAAACCGGCGATGGCGCGGCCGAACTGATGGCGTTCCAGGGCATAGGCCAGGCCCGCTTCAAGAGCGGCCTGGGCAACACCTGTGGCCCTGGCCGCGGTCTGGATGCGCGCCGATTCGAACGTCGCCATGAGCTGCTTGAACCCCTTGCCCTCCTCGCCGCCAAGCAGGTTCCCGGCAGGAACCTCGAAGCGGTCGAAGCCGATCTCGTACTCCTTCATGCCACGATAGCCGAGAACGCCGATCTCGCCACCCGACATGCCGGGAGCGGGGAACGGGTCCTCCTCGGTGCCACGCGGCTTCTCGGCCAGAAACATGCTCAGGCCCCGGTAGCCCGGTTCATCCCCGTCGGTACGCGCCAGGAGAGTCATGAGATCGGCCCGGGCGGCATGGGTGATCCAGGTCTTGTTGCCGGTGACGAGGTAGCGGTCGCCGTCGCGCACCGCGCGGGTCGCGAGGCTGCCGAGATCCGAGCCCGTGCCGGGTTCCGTGAAGACCGCCGTCGGGATGATATCCCCGGAGACGATCCCCGGAAGCCACCGCTGCTGCTGCTCGGGCGTACCGCCGGTGATGATGAGCTCGGCAGCGATCTCCGTGCGCGTGCCCAGTGAGCCGACGCCAATGTAACCGCGCGCGAGCTCTTCGGTGACCACGCACATCGCAACCTTGGAGAGACCCAGACCGCCGTGTTCCGCAGGCACCGACAGCCCGAAGACGCCGAGGTCGGCGAGTTCCCGGAGAATCTCGAGGGGAATCAGTTCGTCACCTAGATGCCAGGCGTGCGCTACGGGCCTGATGCGCTCGTCGGCATAGCGGCGGAACTGGTCGCGGACCATGACAAGGTCGCCTTCGAGGCCGGAGTCGGCGACACGCCCGTCGCCGAGGAGGAGGGCGAGCCGGGAGAGGCTCTCCTTCGTCGATCCGCGGTTGATCAGGTCCGCCACGTCATCGGTCCACAGGGCATGGAGATCGTCGCTGCCGACCGAAAGGTCACGCAGCCGCACGATTTCCCCCTGGCTCATGGCAATGCCGCCGGTCAGCTGGGCCAGGGACTCCTGGAAGGCGCAGTCGAGTACAAGCTGCTCTGTTTCGCCGAACCGTCCTTCCGGCTCCAGGGATTCGGCCCATCGGAGCATCTGGCGCAGGCTCTCGACCGAGGTTGCCACCCAGGCAAGGCCGTGGACCGCATGCTGGCATGCATCGATGCGCCGGGGATCAATGGCGCCGCCGTCATCAACCACCATGCCCCTGACTCCCTCGCGGGCCGCGCCGAGAAGCCGGTCGGCGGCGTCAAGAGCACCGCGGCAGCGCGCGAGAAGAGTGTCGGCGTTCATCCGGTTCCTAGCCTTCGAGGACGTCCTCAAGGGTGCGCAGACCCGGTCGCGGAGACTGCACGAGAACCGCCATGTTGCCTGGCTTGTGCTGGTTGGCCCGCATCTTCATGTGGGCGCGGGGAATGTCGTCCCACGAGAAGACTTCCGACATGCAGGGATCCAGGCGGCGTTCCAGCATCAGCCGGTTGGCCTGTGCCGCCTGCATGAGGTTGGCAAAATGACTGCCCTGGATGCGCTTCTGGCGCATCCACACGAAACGGGCATCGAAGGTGATGTTGTATCCGGTGGTCCCGGCGCAAAACACCACCATCCCTCCACGCTTGACGACAAAACACGAGACCGGGAACGTCGCCTCGCCCGGGTGTTCGAAGACGAAATCGACATCGTTGCCCTTGCCGGTGAAGGACCAAATGGCCTTCCCGAACTCGCGGCACTTCTTCATGTAGGCGCCATAGGCCGCCGTATCCGACACCTCCGGCAGCCGCCCCCAGCAGTCGTAGTTCTTCCGGTTGATGACGCCACGCGCACCAAGCGACAGCACGAAATCGGCCTTCTCATCCTCACTGATGACACCGATGGCATTGGCGCCGGCGGTGGCGATCAGCTGGACGGCCATGGATCCGAGGCCCCCGGAGGCTCCCCACACCAGCACGTTGTGACCGGGTCTGAGGATATGCGGCCGGTGGCCGAACAGCATGCGGTAGGCCGTCGCCAGGGTCAGGGTATAGCAGGCCGACTCCTCCCAGGTGAGATGGCGCGGACGGGCCATGAGCTGCTGGGCCTGGACTCGGGTGAACTGGGCGAAGCTGCCATCGCCGGTCTCGTAGCCCCAGATGCGCTGACTGGTGGAATACATCGGATCGCCGCCATTGCATTCCTCATCGTCGCCATCGTCCTGGTTGCAGTGTATGACGACCTCGTCACCGACCTTCCAGCGCTTCACCCTGGACCCGACGGCCCAGACAATTCCAGAGGCATCGGATCCGGCGATGTGGACGTCGCTCTTGTGAACATCGAAGGGACTGATGGGAACGCCGAGAGAGGCCCACACGCCGTTGTAGTTGACACCCGCCGCCATGACGAGAACCAGGACCTCGTTGCTGTCGATCTCGTGCGTCGGCAGCACCTCCACCTGCATCGCCGTCGAGGGTTCGCCGTGGCGTTCACGGCGGATGGCCCACGCATACA
>JAJEBJ010000418.1 GCA_022822575.1 Alphaproteobacteria bacterium
CGATCTCGGCATGATCCGCCACATGGCCGACGACGTTGCCGTCATGTATCTGGGAAAAATAGTCGAGCGCGCGCCTGTCGACACGCTCTTCGACAACCCGATGCATCCCTATACCCAGGCGCTGATATCCGCTGCTCCCTCCATGCCTGGTGAGGCGCGGCCGCAGCGGATCGTGCTCGAGGGCGAAAGTCCCTCGGCGAGCGAGCCCCTTGCCGGATGCGTTTTCCGAAGCCGCTGCCCGCTGGCGACCGCCGTCTGCGGCCACACGGCGCCATCTCTCGCGACTGTCGCAACGGACCATCGCGTCGCCTGCCATCTACATCCACCAACCAGGGAACCACAGACATCATGAACAGAACCCTCCCCGTTATCCTTGCCACCGCTCTGGTTCTCGCATGCACTTCAGCGAAGGCCGAGAGAGGACGTGACGGCCATGTCGGCATTCTCTACTGGCAGGCGCCATCGATCCTCAATCCCTACCTTTCCGCCGGCACCAAGGATCTGGAAGCGGCATCCTTGATTCTTGAACCTCTTGCCCGTCACGACGAGAACGGAACGCTTGTGGCCTGGCTCGCCGAGAGCGTGCCGACCGTCGCCAACGGAGGCGTCTCCGACGACCTGACGACCATCACCTGGACCCTGCGGGACGACCTCGTCTGGTCCGATGAAAGCCCCGTGACATCCGCCGATGTCGTGTTCACGGCGGACTATTGCCTCGACCCCGCCGGAGGCTGCTCCGGGCTGACGCAGTTCGATGATGTCGTCGAGGTCGCTGCGGTCGACGAAAGGAGCGTCAGAGTCACCTTCGGCGTTGCCAAGCCCTATCCTTATGGACCCTTCGTGGGGGCCAGTTCACCGATCCTCCAGAAGGCGCAGTTTGCCGAGTGCACGGGAGCCAGAGCGCCGGAATGCACGGACGCCAACTTCAATCCCATCGGCACCGGACCATTCCGGGTCGTGGAGTTCCGTTCCAACGATGTCATCTCGCTGGAAGCCAATCCCCACTATCGTGATCCGTCGAAGCCGGCCTTCGCCACCGTAACACTGAAGGGCGGGGGCGACGCCGCATCGGCGGGCCGCGCTGTCCTCGAAACGGGCGAGTTCGACTATGCCTGGAACCTGCAACTCGCGCCTGACGTCCTGGAGGGCATGCAGGACGCAGGCCTGGGATTGGTGGTATCCGGTTTCGGAACCCTCGTCGAGCGCCTCATCGTCAATCTCACCGATTCGTCGCCCGGTCTTGGTGACGCGCGCTCGACACGAGCACACCCCCATCCCATTCTCTCCGATCGTGCGGTCCGCAAGGCGCTTTCCATGGCCATCGACCGCGCAACCCTTGTCGAGATCGGCTACGGTCCGGCCGGGCGCGTGACCTGCAACATCGTCCCGGCACCGGAGACCTACACGTCCACCGCCAACGACGACTGCCTCGTTCAGGATCTCGATGGTGCAAACCGCCTTCTCGACGAGGCGGGATGGCACCCCGGAACGGACGGGATCCGCCAGAAGGACGGCGTGCGCCTGTCACTTGTCTACCAGACCTCGACCAATGCCGTGCGCCAGGACTTCCAGGCCCTCGTCAAGCACTGGTGGTCCCTGATCGGAGTCGAAACGGAACTGCGCAACATCGATGCATCGGTGTTCTTTGGCGGCGACCCCGGGAATCCGGACACCTACCTCAAGTTCCTTGCCGACATCCAGATGTACGCCAACGGATTCGAAGGGACGGATCCGGAGCCTTACCTCGCCAGCTGGCGATGCGGCAACGAGCCACGGCCCGACACCCAGTGGCAGGGCCAGAACATTCCACGTTACTGCAACGCCACCTACGACGACCTGGTGGACGAGATGGCACGGACTGGTGAGGCTGAGGAACGGGCCCGTCTTGCCAGAACCATGAACGACATGCTGATGCAGGACTACGTGATGATCCCGCTCGTTCATCGGGGACGGGTGTCAGCTCACGCGGCGTCACTGGGCGGAGTGCGACTCAACAACTGGGACAGCGAACTCTGGAACATCGCCGACTGGTACCGGATCCGGTGACGTCAGAGACGGAGTACCGATGACGGAACGTCATCGTGTTCCACTACACGCTGCGCAGGCTGGCCTTCGCCATACCGACGCTGCTGCTCATCAGTCTCATCCTCTTTCTTCTCCTTGACCTCGCTCCGGGCGATCCCACGGCGAACCTTCCGCTGACCATTCCCCTGGAGGTGAGGGAGAAGATCCGCCTCTCACTGGGTCTGGGTGAACCGCTTCACATTCGCTACCTGTTCTGGCTCAACCAGTTCTTCGTCAACGAACCCCTGCATCTCGTCTCGAGCCTCACGGGATTCGATGTCTCCGGCCAGCGTCCTCGTGTGATTTCCTGGCAATCCCGGTCACCCGTGATCGACATTGTCCTCGAGCGCATGCCGCAGACCCTCTGGGTGGTGGGTCTTTCCTATGTCGTCGGCATTCTCATCGCCGTGCCTGTCGGCATCATTTCGGCATGGCGCAGCAATGGCTGGTTCGACCAGATCGGGACGTTCGTCTCCATGGTCGGATTCTCCGTGCCGACTTTCTTCAGCGGTGTCCTTCTCATCGTCATCTTCTCGGTTCACCTGGGCTGGTTTCCCTCGATCTATGACACCACGCACAGGGTAATCGACCTGGAGAGCTTCCTCCACCAGGTCCGCCAGATGGTGCTGCCGGTTTCGGTCCTTGCGCTCTACAACGCCGCCCAGATCAGCCGTTTCATGCGCGCATCGACACTGGACAACCTCCATCTCGACTACGTGCGCACGGCGCGTGCCAAGGGAATACCCGAGCGACGGGTGATCCTCGTGCATGTCCTGCGCAACTCGCTTGGCCCCGTGGTGACGGTGATCGCCCTGGGTGTACCGGGAATCTTCGGTGGCGCGATCATCACGGAACAGGTCTTCAAGGTGAACGGACTCGGTCACCTCCTCATCACCGCGATCCAGGCGAACGATCTGCCGATGGTCCAGACCCTGACCTTCATCTTCGCCGTGCTCATCATCCTCTTCAATCTGGCCGCCGACCTTCTGCTCGGCATTCTCGACCCGAGAATCCGTTATGACTGATGCGGAACATTCGCGGCGCCTGGAGGCGTGGTCCCGGCTTGCGGAGCAGAAAAGCGCCGTGCTGGGCGGCGGGTTCTTCCTCGTCATTCTGACCGTGGTCCTTCTTGGCCCGCTCGTCTGGACACTCGATCCACAGCTTGTCGACATCCGCGACCGCAATGCCCCGATGAGCCTCGATCACCCCTTGGGTACGGACCAGCTCGGGAGGGACATGCTTGCCCGCATGATGGAGGGCGGCAGGGCATCCCTGGCGGTCGGTATGGCCGCCATGCTGCTCTCGCTCGCCATCGGTGGACTGGTCGGGGTCCTCGCCGGCTTCGTGCGCTGGCTTGACGGGGTGCTGATGCGTCTCACGGATCTCTTCCTGGCACTCCCTCTCCTTCCTCTCGTGCTGGTGATCATTCTCCTGTTTCGCGACACCCTGCGGACCATGTTCGGACAGGAAGCCGGCATCTTCATGATGGTTGTCGCCGTGATCGGCATCACGAGCTGGATGCAGACCGCACGTGTCGTCAGGGGAGAGGTGCTCACACTGAAAGAACGCGACTTCGTGACCGCGGCGCGCTCCGTCGGCACGCCGCCGCGGCGCATTGTCCGCCGTCACATCCTGCCGAATGTGCTGTCCCCCTTGACGGTCTCCGCGACGCTCGGAATCGCCAATGCGATCATCACGGAATCGGCCCTCTCCTTTCTCGGGCTGGGCTTTCCTTCGGACTTCGCGACATGGGGCCGCCTGCTCTTCGATGCCACCGACTATCTGCAGCAGTATCCGGGTCGCGTGATATGGCCGGGCCTCGCGATCTCGCTCACGGTGCTTTCCGTCAACTACCTCGGTGACGGCCTGCGCGATTCACTCGATCCCCGGGTCAATCCCCGGGGAAGGCGGCGAAGGCCGTGATCAGGAGTCCATACGCAGGTGCATTGACTGCGAACCTGTGGGTCAGAACCCCACCATGTCACCACCCTTGAGGCCCAGCATGTCGCGGGCCTCGGCCGGGCTCGCCACTTCGAGGGAAAGGTCCTCGATGATTCGCCGTATCTTGGCGACCTGATCGCGGTTCGACTTCGCCAATTCACCCTTCGCAATGTAGAGGCTGTCTTCCAGTCCCACCCGGACATTGCCGCCGAGCATGGCGGCCATGGTGACGAAGTTCATCTGATGGCGCCCTGCAGCCAGCACCGACCACCTGTATGCGTCGCCGAAGAGCTTGTCGGCAATGCGACGGGCATGCATGAGATTCTCCTCGTCGGCGCCGATACCGCCGAGGATGCCGAAGATCGACTGCACGAAGAGAGGCGGCTTCACCAGGCCCCGGTCGAGGAAGTGGGCAAGGGTGTAGAGGTGGCCGATATCGTAGCACTCGAATTCAAACCGTACGCCATGCCCTTCACCGAGAATATCGAGAATGTGTTCAATATCTTTGAACGTATTGCGGAAAATAAAGTCGCGCGAGTTTTCCAGGTGGCGCCTCTCCCAGTCATGACGAAAGTCCGTGATCTTGTCGAGAATTGGGTAAAGGCCGAAGTTCATGGACCCCATGTTAAGCGACGTCATCTCCGGACTCGCTCTCAGCGCTCCCGCCAGGCGCTCATCGAGAGACATGCCGTGACCACCGCCGGTGGAAATGTTGATGACGGCATCGGTCGATTGCTTGATGCGCGGCAGGAACTCCATGAAGACGTCGGGGTCGGGAGTCGGACTGCCGTCGGGATTGCGCGCATGAAGGTGGATGATCGACGCGCCGGCTTCCCAGGCGCCGATCGATGCGTCGGCAATCTCCTGCGGCGTGACAGGCAGCCACGGACTCATCGTCGGGGTATGGATGGATCCGGTCACGGCACAGGTGATGATGACCTTGTCACGTCGAGTCATCGGCATTGTCCTTTCCTGTTGTCTTCCGGCCGCCGCGTGGGTCACGCGTCGGCCAGAACCTCGGTGAGAACACGATCAAGGGCTGCCATGTCATCGGGAGGACCGATGGTGATCCTGAGATGTCGCTCAAGGCCGAAGTTGGCGAGGCGTCTGAGCAGGATGCCGCGCGCCTTCACCCGCTGGTAAAGCGTTTCGGCGTCCATGGCAAAAGACTGCGGCAGTCCGGCCATGAGAAAGTTGCCATCACCAGGAACGACATCGAGACCCAATTCAACGAGCCGTGCCGTCATCCGCTCTCTGAGAGCGCATGTCTGCTGCACGACTTGGGTTGTGTGCCCGGTGTCTGCAAGCGAGGCGATAGCCGCCGCCGTGGCCGGCACCGAAAGAACGCCCGGCAGGCGGACCTTCGCTACCGCTTCGACGACATGACGCCCCGCATAGGCCCAACCGGTTCGCAGGCCCGCCAGGCCGTGCGCCTTGGAGAATGTGTGAAGGACGGCAGCATTGTACCCTTCGTCGACCAGGACGTCGGCTGAAGGCGTCGGCGGCGTAGTGACATAGTCGGCATACGCCGCGTCTATCATGAGGAGCACGTGATCGGGCAACGCCTCCGCGAGGCGGCGCAGGGTAGCCAGAGCCACCGATGTGCCCGTGGGATTGTTGGGACTGGCGATGTAGAGGATGGAGCAATTGCCGGTGACAGCGTCAGTGAAAGCATCGACATCGTGGGTGAAAGATGGCTCCTCGACCAGTCTCGCCTCTGCTCCCGCCGCACGGGCGAGAACGGCAGGGAAAGCGTAGCTCAAGCGCCCGGTCACGAGAGTGCGCCCGGGCTCCAGGCAGCACGCAGCCAGGTCGCGCATGATGTCCATCGAACCGGCACCGCAGACAATGCGGTCCTCGTCGAGACCGTGATGGTCGGCAAGCGCCCGTTTCAAAGCAGAATAGTTCTCGTCGTTGTATCTGCGGGTGTCATGGCACGCCCGACGCGCCGCCTCGATGGCCTTCGGACTGGGAGGAAAGGCGGATTCGTTGAAACCCAGCTGAATCATGTCCACAGCGTTCTCGCCGGAGACATAGGCCGCCATCTTGCGAACCGTGCTTCGCACCGTGAATGGCATGGCGCCTGTCAGGCGTTGAGCGGGAGGGAGCCGGAACCGGTCGCCCCATCGACGAAGGGTTCCTTGCCCAGGATGGCAAGTCCGTAACCCTCGATGGCCCTGTAGGGCGCAGGATTGTTGGTCAGGATGCGAATGGTGCGCAGGCCAAGGTCGTGCAGGATCTGGGCACCCGTGCCGTACTGTCGCCAGTCGAGGCCGTGCAGGACATCATTGCGGTCTCCATCCGATTCCCCGTAGATCCGCCGGCGTCCGAATCCGAGACCCCAGCCTTGCGGTCCGCGCAGATAAAGAAAGACGGCAGCCGGTTCCCGGGCAAGCCGCTCAAGCGCAATGTCCACGAGACTGCGGCCGGCTCCCCTCACCGTTCCGAAGACATCGTCAATGGCGCTGGCTGCGTGAACCCTGACGAGAACGCCGTCGTCGGAAGAGCGAACATCCCCTTTCACGAGGGCGAGATGCTCGGTGTTGTCGATTTCCGAACGATAGACGAAGACTTCGAAGTGGCCGTGCCTGGTCTCGAACGGCGCCCGATCAATGAGCGTGACGAGGCGCTCGGTGCGTCGCCGGTAAGCGATGAGATCGGCAATGGAGATAAGGGCCAGTCCGTTCTCGCGGGCAAAGGGCAACAGATCCGGCAGACGCATGAGGGCGCCCCGGTCGTTGACGATCTCGCAGATCATGCCTGCCGGAGCGCACCCGGCGAGCCGCGCCAGGTCGACGGCGGCCTCGGTATGGCCGGCGCGGGTCAGGACACCTCCTTCGCGCGCCCGCAACGGAAAGATGTGCCCGGGCCGGGCGAAACTCGACGCATCGACGCGCCGGTTGCCGCCGTCACCGGCAAGGGCCCGGATGGTCCGCGCTCGATCTTCTGCCGAAATGCCCGTGGTCGTGCCGAAACGGTAGTCCACGGAAATCGTGAACGCCGTGCGGTGTTGTTCGGTGTTGTGCTGCACCATCTGCGGCAACTCGAGTTCATCGAGACGTTCTCCTTCCATGGGAACGCAGATGACGCCGGCTGTATGGCGGACAAAGAAAGCGACCTGTTCCGGCGTCGCCCTTTCCGCCGCCATGATGAGATCGCCTTCATTCTCGCGGTGCTCGTCGTCAACGACGACGACGGGACGGCCCGCGGCAATCTCGGCAATCGCGTCCTCGATGGTCGAGAAATCTCGCTCCTCGGTCATGGCCGGGATTCCGGATGGTGACCAGGAGCCGGCCCAGGACCGTCACGCTGCGAGAAGATTGTCGATCTCACCGATGATGCTGTTGAGATGGAAGCGCGGGAGCAGGCTTGCCTCATCGAGCGCCGGAAGGGCTCCCTGGCGCAACGCCAGGACGCCGAATCCGTCCAGGAAGAGAATGCGCAGGCCCGGGACGGTTGCCACCGCACGTCTGGCCAGTTCAGGTCCATCGATGTCATCCATCCTCGCCTCGGTGATAAGGATCCTGAAGGCTCCCGGCACAAGCCACGCGATCGCTTCGCGTCCGTTCGCCATCGGCGAGACAACATGTCCCTGTCTCAACAACCGCTTTGTCAGATATCCCCGAAGCACATCGTCCTGCGCCACCAGGAGAATGCGTGCCATCGGCCCTATGTCCGCCCACACCGGTTGTTCAGACAACCCGGCACACCGACTCTCCACTCGACGCGTGACAACGACATGCGGCTAATCTAAACCGGTCCAGTGAGACGCGCAAACGATAATGGCGGGTCGCAGGTCCTTGAGGTCATCCACCCGGATCGCCGGACCCTGCCGGTCCTGATCTCGTCGCCACACAGCGGCCGAAACTATGATCCCTCCTTTCTCGGGATGACACGTCTCGACAGCCAGGCGATCCGTCGCTCCGAGGACGCCTTCGTTGACCGCCTCATAGCCGGGATACCGGCACTGGGCGCTCCCACCATATCGGCGCTCTTTCCCCGCGCCTGGATCGATGTCAACCGTGAGCCGGGCGAACTCGACTGCACCATGTTCGAGGGGCCGTTGAGAGCCACCCCAGGCCACAACAGTCCCCGCGTCAGGGCGGGACTGGGAATCATCCCGCGCGTCGTTGCCGGCGGTGCGGCAATCTACCGGTCCAGGCTGCCGGCGGCCGAGGCGCAACGCCGCATTGCCAGCTGTTACACCCCCTATCACACCACACTCGAGCATCTGATCGACGAAACCCGTCAGCTGTTTGGCGCCGTCTGCCTGATCGACTGTCATTCCATGCCAACGGCTCGCCCTGCCTGCGGTCACAAACCGGCCGACATCGTGCTCGGTGACCGGTTCGGCACATCATGCGCCCCGGCGGTGTCACGGGCGGCAGCGGACGCCCTGCAGGCTGAGGGAGCGATGGTCCGCCGCAACCATCCCTATCCGGGCGGCCACATCACGAGACGCTATGGACGGCCGGACCTCGGCATGCACGCCATCCAGATCGAGGTTGACCGGCGACTCTATCTCGATGAGACGACCGTCGAGCCGACCGCGGGATTCGCAGCCACAGCGCGCCTCCTCGAGGCCGCCATCCTGGCGATCGCGCATGTGGTTCACGGACTGGCGCAGCCTGTCGCAAGCGTGGAGCACACATTGACGGACGCCGGCACGAGGGCATGATCGCCGGCGGGCGGCTGACAAGGAGGATCAACATGGCGGTTGACGACATCACGGTGGTGACAGACTTCCCCCACCAGGTCGAGGTCATCGAGAACACATGGATTCCGCTGTCGGACGGCACCCGGCTGGCCGCACGAATCTGGTTGCCTGAGAGCGCACGCGACAATCCGGTTCCGGCCATTCTCGAATACCTCCCCTACCGCAAACGGGACGGCACCCGTGACCGCGACGAACTCACCCATCCCTGGTATGCCGGTCACGGCTACGCGGCCGTGCGGGTGGACATTCGGGGTTCCGGAGAGTCGGAGGGTATTCTCGAGGATGAATACCTGAAGCAGGAACAGGACGACGCACTCGAAATCCTTGCCTGGATTGCCTCACAGGACTGGTGCACCGGCGCCTGCGGCATGATCGGAATCTCCTGGGGCGGGTTCAATGGCCTGCAGATCGCGGCCAGACGGCCACCGGAACTCAAGGCCATCGTCACCATTGCCTCTACGGATGACCGCTACAGCGACGACATCCATTACATGGGCGGGGTCATGACAAATGATTCGATGTCCTGGGCCTCCACCATGTTCGGCATGAACACACGCCCGCCCGATCCGGCCCTGGTCGACAACTGGCGCGAACTGTGGATGGCCCGGCTCGAGGCGAACGATCCATGGCTCATCAAGTGGTTGCACCACCAGCGCCGCGATGCCTTGTGGAAGCACGGATCTGTCATCGAGAACCACGCCGACATCGAAGCAGCCGTCTATGCTGTCGGCGGCTGGGCCGACGGCTACTCGAATGCCGTACCGCGCATGCTGGCGGGCCTGACATGCCCAAGGAAGGGCCTGATCGGCCCCTGGGCGCACAAGTACCCGCACTTCGCCAATCCCGGGCCGCGCATCGGTTTCCTCCAGGAGACCCTCCGTTGGTGGGACCGTTGGCTCAAGGGCATCGACAACGGAATCATGGATGAACCCATGTATCGCGTGTGGATGCAGAACAGCCATCCACCTGCCACCTGGAGTGGCCATCGCGAGGGACGCTGGGTGGCCGAACCCTGCTGGCCGTCTCCGGCCATCGAGGATTTGGTGTTCGAGTGTTCCGCCCGCGGCACGCTGGAATGCGACGGAGAACCGACATCGCCCGTCATCATCCGCACGCCGCTCACCATGGGTCAGGACCAGGGCGAATGGTGCCAGTACGGACTGGACCACGATGCACCCGGTGATCAACGGGCAGAGGACGGCTGTTCGATCGTCTTCGAATCCGATCCTCTCGGCGATCCTCTGGAAATCCTTGGCGCGCCTGTCGTCGAGCTTGATGTCTCCGCCGACCGGCCGTGCGCTTTCATTGCAGCCAGGCTGTGTGATGTCGCCCCTGACGGCGCGTCGACGCGGGTGACCTATGGGGTGCTCAACCTCACCCACCGCGACAGCCATGAACATCCCGAGTCCCTCGAGCCCGGAATGGTCTACCGGGTGCGGGTGCAGCTCAACGACATTGCCCAGGAGTTTGCTGCCGACCATCGCATCCGCCTGGCGCTCTCCAACGCCATGTGGCCCCTGTTGTGGCCCTCACCCGAACCGGTCTCGCTCACGTTGCACCGCGGCGTCCTTCATCTGCCACGGCGCCCGAGTCGCGCAGACGATGCGTCGCTGCCGGCGTTTCCTCCACCCGAGAGTGCGCATCCGTGGAAGACCGACGTGATCGAACCGCCGTCCGACCGGCGATGGACGACTCGGGAGGTGACCGGAGAGGTTCGTTTATCGGTCTTGCGTGACGGCGGGCTCATCCGTGATCCGGCCACCGACTGGACTTTCGGCGCTCGGTGTGAACAGCACTTCGACATCACGGAAAACGACCCCGCGTCCACCCGCATCACCATCACCTGGACGTGGCGGCAATTGCGCGAATCCGCTGGTTTCGATGTCAGCACGACGACCCGCTCGAGCCTCGCGTGCACCCGGGACGACTGGGTGTTCGAGGCCGATTGCGAGGCCTTCGAAAGCGGCCGCAGGGTGTGGGCACGAAGCTGGAACGAGACCATTCCCCGTGACCTCAACTGAGCGCCGGGCCATGGAGGCAGGCAACTGGACAGTTGACTTGCCGGCCGATCCATAGCCCGATAGCAGACCATGCTGTTCTACACCGTCAAGCGCTTCGGCCTAGCCATCCTCATCGTCTGCCTGGCGATGCTGATGCTGCTGTCAGCGATCCACCTGGTTCCAGGAGACCCTGCCGGTATCGCGCTCGGCCCTCGGGCCACGCCGGAAATGCGAGCCGAGTTCCGTGCTCTCATGGGAATGGATCAGCCGTTCTTCGTGCAGTACTTCAAGTTTCTTGGCAACGTCGTCACCGGCGATCTGGGTGTCGACGTGTGGTCACGGCGCCCGGTGAGCACCATGATCGGTGAACAGTTGCCTCATACCATCGCCCTTGCCATGGCTGGACTGGGGTGGGCCATCGTGCTTGGCATTCCGATGGGATGTTACTCGGCGGTTCACCGCAACAGCGTCCTCGACAAGCTGACCGGTGTGCTGTCGGTAGGCTGCATCGCCATCCCCTCGTTCATCGTCGGCCTCTATGCCCTCCTCCTCTTCGCCGTCGAACTGAAGATCTTTCCGGCGATTGGCGCCGGCGACGCCGGCGACATCAAGGACCAGCTTGTCCATCTGGTGCTGCCGGGGCTGGCTGTCGGCCTGGGCTGGGTCGGCTATCTGGCGCGCTTCGTGCGCACTTCCATGCTGGAAGTCATGGGTGAGAACCACATCAGGATGGCGCGCGCCTATGGTCTCTCGAACCGGCGCATTACCTATGTCTATGCCCTCAAGCTGGCCATCCTGCCCACCGTTGCCCTTCTCGGCGTCGGTGTAGGCAGCCTCATTTCGGGAGCCGTCTTCGCGGAAATCATCTTCGCGCGTCCTGGTATCGGCAAGATGGTGGTGGATGCGGTCAACACCCGGAACTACCCGATCGTCATGGGTGGCGTTCTCGTCACGACCATGCTCTTCGCCCTGTCGACACTGATTTCGGATCTCATCGCCGCCTGGCTCGATCCGCGGATCCGTCAGGGTCTCTAGATGGCTGACACCATCTCAAGCGACGTCGCGATCCGCCGGGAACCCCGCTTCGCGTGGTTCCGCCAACTTCTGCGCGACCCCCTGGGCTGTTTCGGCCTGGTTCTGGTGCTCCTCATCATCCTCTCGGCGATCGGAGCAGACATCATCGCGCCCCACGACTACAAGGCGCTTGACGTCAAGTCCCGGCTTGCCGGCCCGTCGTGGGACCATCTCCTCGGAACCGACAACCTGGGGCGCGACACCTTCAGCCGCATTCTCCACGGCGGCCAGATTGCCCTCTACGTGGCACTGGTGTCCGTCGGTTCGTCGCTCCTGCTGGGACTGGTGCTCGGCATGCTCGCCGGCTACG
>JAJEBJ010000373.1 GCA_022822575.1 Alphaproteobacteria bacterium
GAGCAGCACGTGGCCGAGTTCAACGAGCTTGCGGCCCGCTTCGGCCTGGACAAGCGCCTCACCCTGGGCGAGGCGGCGGCCGAGAAGGGCTGACGGGCGCGCTCCCGGACCGCCCGTCCGGTTTTGTGGTATTATAATACCGTATATCTAAGTTATCGTGCTTCCATCCCTTTTTGGGATTGACACTTCCCTGGTGCTCTCTTAAAACCCGCGCGCTCCGTATTCCGCAGGAGGAAGCGGGGCGACCGCCACCACGGGATTGCAAGTCATGAAAACCTACACGGCGAAGCCGTCGGACATCGAGAAGAAGTGGATCCTGATCGACGCCGAGGACGTCGTTCTGGGGCGCCTGGCCAGCCAGGTCGCCAACATCCTGCGCGGCAAGCACAAGACCAGCTTCACCCCGCACATGGACTGCGGCGACAACGTGATCGTCGTCAACGCCGAGAAGGTCAAGCTGACCGGCAAGAAGGCGGGCGACAAGGTCTACTACTGGCATACCGGCCACCCGGGCGGCATCAAGCAGCTCACCGCCGGCCAGATCCTCGGTGGGCGCTTTCCGGAGCGGGTGGTCATCAAGGCCGTCGAGCGCATGGTGCCGCGCGGCCCGCTCGGCCGCCGGCAGATGAAGAACCTCCGGGTCTATGCCGGTCCCGAGCACAACCATGAAGCCCAGCAGCCCGTGACACTCGACCTCGGGGCCAGGAACCCGAAGAACAAGAGGAGCGCCTGATCCATGGCCGAGGAATCCCAGACCATCACAGACCTCAGCGAGCTGGGCGCCGCGGCCGGCGTCGAAGCGCCGGCGCCGATCACCGAGCCCAAGCTCGACGCCCAGGGCCGGGCCTACGCCACGGGCAAGCGCAAGAACGCCGTCGCGCGGGTCTGGATCAAGCCGGGCAGCGGCCGGGTTCAGATCAACGGGCGCGACGCCGAGACCTATTTCGCCCGCCCCGTGCTTCGCATGATCATCAACCAGCCCTTCGACGCGGTGAACCGCAAGGACCAGTTCGACGTCATGTCCACGGTGACCGGCGGCGGCCTCTCCGGCCAGGCGGGCGCGGTGCGCCACGGCATCTCCAAGGCGCTGACCCATTTCGAGCCGGAGCTCCGCCCGGTGCTCAAGCAGGGCGGCTTCCTGACCCGCGACTCCCGCGTGGTCGAGCGCAAGAAGTACGGCAAGCGCAAGGCGCGTCGAAGCTTCCAGTTCTCGAAGCGCTAGCCGTTTGGGCGGGCAGATCCGCGCAGTCGGAGGCAAGCCCAGGCACCATCTTCATCAGCGGGCCGCTGGACTCCAGCGGCCCGTTTCTCGTGCGGTTCCGTTGAACCGGCAGCCGATTGCTTCAATTCAACGCAAGAGACGGGACGGCGTCCAACTTGCCTTTTAGATAATCGGTAAAGGCTCGCACCCTTGCCGGCGGCAGTCGAGAAGGTGAGCGGATTGCGAAAACGCTCCACACCGGTGCCACCGTGTAGTCGTCCAGCACCGTCACCAAGCGGCCCGACTCGAGGTGCTCGGCGATCTCCCATCGGCATTTGCGGGCGACGCCGATACCGGACAAGGCGAGTTCGGTTACGGCCTCGGCGGAATCGCTCGTGAAGTTGCCTGACACCTTGGCGTCCACGGCCGAGCCGTCCGGCGCCGTGAGTTTCCAACTCCGCACGTCTCCGCGCATCAAGCAGTTGTGCGCCTTAAGGTCATCGGGCATTTCCGGCTCGCCGTGACGTTCGATATAGCCCGGCGTCGCAACGACAACCCGGGGGCTCGCCGCCAGCCGGCGGGCCTTTAGGGAAGAGGTCGCCAATTCGCCCAGACGGATGGCCATGTCGAATCCCTGCTCGACAATGTCGACGACATCGTCGCTCAAGTGAAGGTGCACGGCTACCTTCGGATGGGTCTCGAGAAACTCGGCGACGTAGGGAGCCACATGCCTCTTGCCGAACGATGCAGGGCAGGCGATACGCAGGTCGCCTCTGATGGTGCGCGGATCGTTGTGAGCGTCGGAGAGAGCCTCCTCGACGTTCTCGATGATGCGTTTGGCGTGATCGAGAAAGATCTCGCCGTCACTGGTCAGGGATACGGTGCGCGTTGTGCGATGGAAAAGCTGCACGCCGACGTTGGCTTCCAACGCCTGGATGCGCTGTGTGGCCGCCGTCCGAGACAGCCCGAACTCGGCGCCCGCCTTGCCGATGGCGCCGACCGCAGCGATGCGGACGAAGAGTTCCATGGATCTCAGATCGAGGGCCATTGTTCTGGATTAGCGGATAGTCTTTTCCTTTGGAAGGCGATTATTCGCATTTAGGCGCGGCTAGAATGTCGCTTCCGCGTCTAATCGAGCCCGGAGGAGGTGGCCGTGCCTGCCAAGTATCTTTTCTCAGCAATTCTCTTCACCTTGTCGATCCTGTTCGGTGCGGCACAGGCCCAGCCGGCCCTCGAACTGGTTTCCCGGTCCGATGTCGAGTTTCAGCCTCTGAACCCGCTCCGAGGCGATGCCAGCCCTAAAGCAGGGGTGCTTTGGGGGGACATCAAGAAGCTTGTCCCCACCGGCACCTTGATCGAGTTTGTCGATGGATTCTCGTCGCCGCCCCACATTCACAACATCACCTATCGCGCGGTGGTTATCAGCGGCGAGGTTCACAATGACGATCCCGACGCCGCAACCACGTGGATGGGACCGGGCTCGTTCTGGACGCAGCCGGCCGGAGAAACACACATCACCTCGGCGAAGGGGAAGAAGACCACGGCATTTCTCGAGATCCTGGAGGGACCCTATCTCGTTCGTCCGGCCAAGGAAGCCTTCGACAACGGGGAACGGCCGGTAAACATCGAAGCCAGGAACGTTGTGTGGTTGGACCCGTCGGACGTTACCTGGCTCGATGATTCCGCCGCGGCAAAGGGACCGGAATTGGCCTTTCTTTGGGGAGAGCCGAAGGACGGCAAGAGAAACGGAACGTTTCTCCGGTTGCCCGCCGGGTTCAACGGCACCTTGCGCGGAACAGGCGATTGGGTGAAGGCCGTCCTGATCAAGGGAAGCATCAATTACCGACTCGCGGGCGACCCGAAGAGCGAGCGCTTGGAGCCGGGAAGCTACTTCGGTGCAGCCACAAGGTCCGCCCACGAAATCTCGTGCCGTTCTCAGGACTCTTGCCTGTTCTATGTGAGTGCAAAGGGAAAGTACGTCATAGCGCCTTCCTAGAGCGGATCGCACTGAATTGAGATCACGCCGTGATCGCAAGCCGGTGCGTGAGTCCGCTCTACATCAGAGGTTTAGAGCAGATTCACGCGATCAATGGAGCGCCGAAGGCGATTCCATTTGATCGCGATCTGCTCTAGAAGCGGCTCTGACCGGGGCGCGGAAAAGCTGCCCGAGGTACCCAAACGCTGACACCTCGGGCGCTTGACCCGAACAGTTGGGATCCCGCTCGGCAAC
>JAJEBJ010000481.1 GCA_022822575.1 Alphaproteobacteria bacterium
TCTTGATTGCCCCGGCCGCAAGGCCTGGCAGCGGTCCGCTCTCCGGTCGATCCGTACGCGATCAGCGGGATTCGGCGGGACGCCGCTTCGGGGCCCTTTGCCGCGAGGGTGCCATGCGCCAAACACAGTCGAATCTTCTACTCGTCATTGCGGTCATCGGGGTCTATCTCGTTTTTTCCTTCGGTCCCATCCTGTGGATGATTCTGTCGTCGCTGAAGGATCGCCAGGAACTATTCGCATGGCCGACGACGGTCATCTTCGTGCCCAACCTGTCGAGCTACGAGGCCGTGTTCGCTATCGGCGACGCGGAACGCACGGCCAGCGCCATAGGACTGGTTAACGCGCTGATCACGTCGATCATCGTTTCGGTCGGGGGGACCGCGCTGGCGGTCGGGTTCGGGACCCTAGCGGGGTACGCCGCGTCCCGGTTTGCCTTTCCCGGTCGCGATGACTTCATGTTCTTCGCTCTCTCGACACGGATGATCCCGCCGATCGCGGTTCTCGTCTTCTACCACTACATGTTCGCCGAACTCGGTCTTTCCGACAGTGTTCTGGGCCTCGTCCTGATCACGACCTTCATCAACCTGGGCCTCGCCACCTGGATCATGAAGGGGTTCTTTGACGGCGTTCCGCGCGAGGTCGAGAACGTTGCGCTGGTCAACGGCTACACCCGTCTGTACGCCTTCAGAAAGCTCGTGCTGCCCATGGTTCGAGGCGGCATCGCCGCGACGGCCGGCTTCTGCTTCATCTTCGCCTGGAACGAGTTCACGTTCTCTTCAGTGCTCGCGACGACAAAGGCGCAGACGCTCCCCGTGAAGATTTCGTCGGCCATGGGCGCCACCGGCATCGAGTGGGCGCAGATCTGTGCCGCCGGCGTCGTACTGATGCTGCCGGTTGCCATCTTCTTCTTCCTCATCCGCCGCTATCTCCTCATGGGCATGACCTTCGGAGTCCTGCGCGGCTCAAGGGCCTGACATCTTGGCAGGTACCCCTCCAGGCTCGGCAAGGCGCACCGCTCCCAGGGCGGTGTCGGACCGCCTTGTATGCGGCATGTTCCTCGCGCCCACGCTTTCCATCCTTGTTCTGATGGTGGCCTATCCCTTTCTCTCCCTGCTCTACTACAGCACGCTTCGATTCTCGGTGCTGCGACCCCTTCAGGGTTCGAAGGATGTCGGCCTTCTGAACTACACCACGTTCCTTGCCGACGAAGCGATATGGCAGCGTTTCATATTCACAGGCCAGTTCGTGACGGCAACGGTCGTCGTGCAGTTTCTAATAGGATTGACGGTCGCTTATGCCTTCTCGAAGGACTTTCGCGGACGCGAAATCCTCTTCACCGTGGCATTGCTGCCCATGATGCTCTGTCCCATCGTCGTCGGATTCCTGTGGCGCTACATGTTCAATTCCGAATGGGGAATCATGAACTACCTTGTCACGCAGCTCGGATTCGCCAAGGTCGACTGGCTCGGCATTGCGGACAACGCACTGCTCGCGGTCGTTATCGCGGACGCCTGGATGTGGACGCCTTTCGTGATCCTGCTGGCCACGGCAGCCTTCCGAGGCGTGCCGAAGGACATCCGCGAGGCGGCCGATGTCGACGGAGCCTCGCCTGCATACCAGTTCTTCCGGGTCACGCTGCCGCTGTCGATGCCGATCCTCCTGATCGCGTTCCTGCTTCGTCTCATCGACGCCTTCAAGCAAAGCGATCTCTTTCTTGCCATGACCGGGGGCGGGCCGGGTTCGGAGACGGAAACCGTGTCGTTCCGTCTCTCCAAGATCGCCTTCGGCTACTTTTACACGGGCGATGCCTCGGCGCTCGCCGTCATCCTGCTCGTCATCATCATCGGTCTTTCGCTGATCCTTGTGCGCCATCTCAATCGCCTGAGGGAACGCCAGTAGCATGGCGCATGTGAGTCTCGAATCCCTGACGGTCCGCTTTGGCGATGTCCTGGCTGTTGATGCGGTCTCGCTTGAAATCAACGATGGTGCATTCGTCGTGTTTCTGGGACCGTCAGGTTGCGGCAAAACCACAATCCTGCGTTGCATCGCCGGCCTCGAGGCAGCCACCTCCGGCACCATCCTGTTCGACCGCGAACCTGTCGGCCACCTGGCCGCACGGGCCCGCAATGCAGCCATGGTCTTTCAGTTCGTCTCGCTGTACCCCCACATGACGGTACGTGAGAACATCGCATTTCCCTTGCGCGCCCGACGCGAGCGACGTGCCGACGTCATCCGGAAGGTGGAGCGGATTGCTGCTACGTTCGATCTCGTGGAAGTGCTGGACCGGCGACCAAGCACCCTGCCTCCCGGCACATGGCAGAAGGCCGCTCTGGCTCGCGCTGTCGTTCGGGAGCCCCGGGTGCTCCTCCTCGACGAGCCACTCTCGGCAATCGATGAGCAATTCCGCGAAGAGATGCGTTGGGAGTTGCGACACATCCAGAAGGAGTTGGGCACGACGACGATCCACGTGACCCACGATCAACGGGAAGCGATGTCGCTTGCCGATCAGGTAGTCCTCATGCGTGACGGTCGCATCGTGCAGGCGGGGCCTCCGGCGGAGCTTTACGACGATCCCAATGACCTGTTCGCCGCCCACTTCATCGGTTCACCCAGCATGAACCTGATCGAGGGAGCCATCGTCGACGGCAGCCTCACCGTCGGCGGCCTGCCCCTTGCTGCGCCCCAGGACGTCATGTCACGCCTGGCGAAGGCAACCGCATCCTCCGAGGTCACCGTCGGCATCCGTCCTCAGGATGTCACGCTGACCGCAGAACGCTCCGGCACCGTCATCGAAGCCGATGTTGTCGATGTCGCAAGCTCCGGTCGGGAACGGCATGTCGAGTTCCGGCTCGGAGAGGCGGTATGCCGGGGCGTCGCGCCGAGCGAAGGAGAAATCGGTGCACGGGCCAGGTTTCGACTTGATTCCGATCGGTTGCTGTTCTTTTCCAGCACCGGTCAGCGCGTGAGGCTCGAGACATGACCGTCCTGCAGGCTCTCGGACTGGTGAAGTCCTTCGGTGTCATCCGTGCGCTCGATGGCCTGGAACTGGCCGTTAGGGAGGGCGAGGTGCTTGCGCTGCTCGGTCCCACCGGGGCCGGCAAGACAACGACACTGCGGACCATCGCCGGACTTGAGACGCCGGACGAGGGCAGGGTCATCCTCGATGGCGAGGACGTAACCCCGCTTGGCGCCCGGGAACGCGATGTCGCGGTCGTATTCGAGCGGTTCAATCTGCTCTCCACGCTGTCGGTGCGGGACAACATCGCCTTTCCCCTGCGTTCTCCGGTGTATCGTCAGGACGAGGACGAGATCGAGCGCCGCGTCGCCACGGCAGCCACAGATCTGCGCATCGACCACCTGCTTGATCGCAATACCGACCAGCTCTCGGGTGGCGAACGCCAGCGTGTGGCCATCGCTCGGGCCCTCGTGCGGCGTCCGCGGGTGTTCTTGCTTGACGAGCCGCTGAGCGCGCTGGACCTCAAGCTCCGAGAATCACTCCAGAGCGAACTCAAACGCGTACACGAGGCCTACGGTGCCACGGTCGTCTATGCGTCGCACGACTTTCCTAGTGCCGCGATGCTCGCCGATCGCATTGCATTGATCGAAAACGGCCGGGTCGTTCAGGTCGACACGCTTTCCGGTCTGATTGCTGACCCCAGCGCCGCCACGGTGGGCCGGCTCATAGGCAGTCCTGCGATGGCCCAGTTTGCCGGACACATCGCAGACGGCCAACTGCATCTCGACGAGACCGAGGTTGCGTTCTCCTGCGATGCCCTGGGCCTTGAGACGCACCCGCGCGGCAGCGTCATTCTCGGAGTGTGGCCGGAGGACCTTGCCATCTGTGGGGCCGACAGCACAGGGTCCGTGCCCGCGCTGGTCTGGGCCACCGATTTCAGGGGCGCCGACAGGGTGATCGAGTTGCACTGTGGACCGCACCGCCTCCGCAAGGCTGTTCCCCGATCCATGTCGGTGCGACAGGGCGAACGGATCCACTTTGCGATCAGACCGGAGCGCTGCTTCGTCTACGATGCGGCGACCGGACGCCGGCAGGACGCACGGTCATGACTCGCCGCATGACAAGCAGGCTCTACATGGGCGCGAATGCCTTCATACTCGGTGGGTTCGTGGCCCTGTGCCAGCCCGTCTCGGTGTGGCTCTATAGTGCGGGTTTTCCGGTCCTGGTCGCCGGCGTCGTGCTGCACATCGTTCTCGACCACGTCCCCGTGAAGCACGACGGCGGTGACGATGGTCCGGGCTCCGGCGCCGGTGCCGGCGTCTGAGACGGACATTTCAGACCGGAGGGAGTCATGAAGGGCAAGAAGATCATCAATTCGCCGGAAATGCTTGTGCCCGAGATCATGGAGGGCCTCGTGCTGGCCTCCCATGACCAACTGCATCCCGTCCCGGGCGCAACGGCCTTGATGCGCAACGACATGCCGGAAGACAAGGTGGCCCTCCTCATTGGCGGCGGTTCGGGACACGAGCCGATGTACACTGCCTTCGTCGGCGACGGGCTTGCTGATGTCTCGGTACTGGGCAACATCTTCGCCGCGCCAACGCCCGACAACATCCTGGAGGCCACGCGGGCCGTGCATCGCGGCAGCGGCGTCCTCTATGTCTACGGCAACTACGCGGGCGACAACATGAACTTCGACATTGCCGCGGAGCTGGCCCAAGCCGAGGGAATCGAAACGCGCACCGTGCGGGTGATGGACGATGTCGCGGTGGCGCGCCATGAAGACCGACGCGGCATTGCGGGAGCATTCTACCAGGTCAAGGTCGCCGGCTCGGCGTGCCGCGAGGCCAGCAGCCTTGCGGAGGCCGCTGCCGTCGTCGAGCACGCGCGGGCCAACCTCCGCACAATCGGCGTTGCCGTTCGCGCCGGTTCTCTTCCGGGGACCGGAAAGCTCACCTTCGAGCTTGCCGATGACGAAATCGAGATCGGCATGGGCGCTCATGGCGAACCCGGCGTCGAGCGTCGCAAACTGCCGCTCGCCGAAAATCTGGCCCGTGAAATGACCCGGCTGGTGGTCGAGGATCTTCCGTTTCGAGACGGCGATGAGGTGGCCCTGCTTCTCAACAACCTCGGATCGAGCACCCTGATGGAATTGATGATCGTCAACCGGACCATCCGTTCCGTCCTTGGCGATGCCGGGATCTCGGTCCGACGGACTGACAGTGGGCCCTATCTGACCTGTCAGGAGATGGCCGGGTTCTCGATGACCCTTCTGCGGCTCGATGATTCGCTGACGCATCACCTCGAGGCGCCGTGCTGCTCCCTCGGCTTCACCCAGAGCGTCGGAACGTGAGCACACGCGATGACATGAAGGCACGCCTGCAGGCAGGCTGCGCCGCCATTGTTGCGGCTGAGGAACAGCTGACCGACGCCGACAGGGCGATCGGTGACGGGGATCACGGCATGGGCATGGCTCGCGGCTTCCTGGCCGCGCAGGAAGCACTCGACACCAAGCCTGCCGAGAGCGTTGCGGACCTGTTCCGGATTGTCGGCATGACCGTCCTGTCGACCTCGGGCGGCGCCTCCGGCGCCATCTTCGGCACCTTCTTCATCAGCGCAGCCGGCTCCCTGAAGGACGATCAGATCGACAAGGATGCACTTGTCGCAGCACTCGAAAACGGGCTGGTCTCGATCAAGTCCCGGGGTGGCGCCAGCGAAGGAGACAAGACAGTGATCGATGCGCTCGCGCCAGCCATCGAGCACGCCAGGGAAGCCAGCGACGATCTTCAGCGAGTGCTCGACGCCGCGGCGGAAGGGGCCCGCGTGGGCGTCGAGGCAACCCGCGCCATGCGAGGCGCGGCCGGAAAGGCCCGCTCGCTCGGTGACCGGGCCATAGGCCATGTCGATCCGGGCGCGCTATCCCTCAAGATGTTTCTTTCTGCCTTTGCCCGTCCCGGAATGCCCGGCTGACAGCCTGGGTGCACCACATCGAATGTCTGCCGAGAATTCTCGTGCCTGAACATTGGCGGCACGGAACTCCAAAAGGCTACGCTCGCCTGGACGACGGACATCGACATCTCATCCTGCACACCGCAAAGGGCAGAGCCGGAAGTGCAAACGTCCGGCGTCCACAGACCGAACTCTTGGCAGCGCGTCAGGGCTTGTAGATGCCCACGCCGAAGTGGTGGTCGTCATGCAACACCATCCAGGTCGATTTTTGCTCGACCTCTCCTGTGGCCGGGTTCATCCACTTGTAGTCCACCCAGGTTCCGCCCACCGAGGCCGTCTGCTGCATCTCCAAGCCGAATTGCTTGCCGTCGACATCCGTGAAACTCGAATACGTCCTTCCCAGAAGCGCGGGGTCGACGCCGTGGGCCACCAGCCAGCCATCAGGCCCATAGACGAAGATGTAAAGATCGCGGTCCAGGAACTCCGGAGCCGGATCAGTGTTGAACTTGGCCAGCGCCGCCTCGGGGCCCATCTCGTCGTAGTAGGCGATGGCGCGCGACACCATGTCCTGCGCCTCCTCGGGGGTGCCGCGGTCGTCGCTTGCCGCAGCAGGCGCCGCGAACGCCAGGAACGGCGCAACGGCAAGGATCAGAAAGTGGTGGATCGTCTTCTTGGTCATACTCTGTTCTCCTGGAATGCCACGTACTGCCGTATGGCGAATGCGCCCAGATAATGTTCCGGTGAGACATGTCAACCGGAAACAGTATGCGGGCGTCTCGACCGACCAGGATGGACCGGGGCCGGAGAAGGCCGAAGTGCCGTCCCGGCCATTGCATTTGCCGGAAGCTCTCATCTTCGGACGGGTCGCGATGGCGGCAGATCACGGCGGTCTGGCTGTACGGAACCGGCCCGGTTCGTTGCGGTTGGGTTGCAGGGCCCATACCCTGTTCCTGTTGCAACAGAGAGGAGCCCCGCATGAGGCGAATCAACCTGATATGCGCCGCTCTCATCGCGGCGTCCGCAACGGTGGCCGCCGAGGATTCCGGCGAGTTCACCGCCATCAGCCTGTGTCAGCCCGCTTACGTCGAGGTGGGCGATACGGCAGCTGGCCAGTCCCGCTGTGACGTGGAGATCGCGGACCCTGCGGACAGGCCTTTCGAAGCCGGCCACAAGGGCACGGCGCTGGGGCTTGCCTGGATCGCGGACGGCGACATCGTTGCCGTGTCCGAGTTGACCCTGCCGAATGGCAGGCTGTACGTGCTGTCACAAAGGAGTGGAAACTCCGGGACTCACGGCATGATCGGTGCCGACGGCGCCTACCAGGGTCTCATTGCCGAGTGCGACTACAGCGCAGCAGTAAGCGACACCAACGAAGGCTGGATCGAGATCCATTCCCGGTGCCGTTTCGAACGCCCCGACCCGTGAGCTGTCCCAGCGGGACTCTTGCGTTCCTCGGAAACTGAACCAGCATCGTCGTCCCGGAGAGCCAGCTGTGCCTGGCCGCTTCTTCGAACCGGCAGAGTGATCGGGACGCGGTGTCTTTGGCGCTGACCGGTGCTGGTTCGATAAGTCCAGTTTGTGAGGTGCGAACAGTGAAGAAGTTCTTGATGGCGGCCGCCTGCTGGCTCGCAGCCGCGATGAGCTGGCAGACGGTCCAGGCCCAGGACGGCGAAGCCCTGGCGATTCTTATCCCTGGAGGTGGTACATACAGCAGACCGATTTCAACCGATTCGGTTGAAGCCCAGGCCTTCTTCGACCAGGGCCTGCGCATGGCCTGGAGTTTCTACTTTCCGGAGTCCATCGCCTCATACCAGGAGGCTGCTCGCCACGACCCGGACCATCCCATGCCGTACTTCGGCCTGGCCCATGCCGCGGGACCGAATCCCAACAGCCGCTATGCCGGTCTGCCGGACGATCCCCAGGGTGCCGGCCTTGAGGCCATCCGCAATGCGCTCGAGCGCATCGACAACGGCACCGAGCGGGAACGGGACATGATCAACGCGCTGTTCGTGCTCTACGACAAGGACACCATCGCCGATGACCGGGAACGCGACCAGGCCTATCTGAACACCATGCGCGAACTGCACCACACGTATCCGGATGATGCGGATATCGCTTCCATGTTCGGCGAAGCCTACATGAACACCAGAAGCTGGGATTACTGGGAGCCTGACGGTTCAC
>JAJEBJ010000314.1 GCA_022822575.1 Alphaproteobacteria bacterium
CCCCTCTGACTCCGCTCTCGATGTCCCTGTTCGTCTGGTGCGCGAGCTTCTCCAGCTGGTCGATCTCGGCCGGGGTCATGCGTGGCGTGGCGAGTTCGGTCGCCGCACCTTCCAGGTTGGCGCGTAGGAAGAAGAGATCGGAGACTCGCGCGGGATCGAGCCTGGGAACGCGGAACGAGCGGTTGGCGGACGCGATGAGGGCGCGTTCCGATGCCAGGCGCTTGAGCGCTTCGCGTACCGGCATCATGCTGGTGCCCATCCTCTCGGCGACCGTGCGGATGGAGAGGGCGCTGTCAGGACCATGTTCGCCGACGATCAGCGACCACTTGAGTTGCTCATAGATCTGGTCGCTGAGCGACATGTCGCTTCGCGCGAATCGTGGGTTCCCGCCTCGCTGCATCAGTTTCCTGCCGCCTGCTGACCGGTCCGCCGCCGGTGTTCCATGACGCTCTCGAGCCAACCGACCTTGAGGTCGGGAACGGATCACAACAGGAGATCCGTATAGTCATGATGAGGCGGCCGCAGCACCTCGGCTGTTGGCCCCGCCGCGACGATTTCGCCGTCACGCATGACCGCCACCCGGTCGGCAATGCGCGCGATCGTCGAAATGTCGTGGGAGATGAAGATGTAGGCCACGTTCAACCGGTCCTGCAGGGAAACGAGAAGGTCCAGGATGGCTTCGGCGACCACCGTGTCGAGGGCCGAGGTGATTTCATCACAGATGATGAGTTGGGGATCGGCGGCAAGCGCCCGGGCCAGGTTGACCCGCTGCTTCTGACCGCCTGACAGCTCGCGCGGAAATCGCCGTGCAAAGGCGGGATCGAGGCCGACCAACTCCAGGAGTTCGCCGACCCGGTTCTCGATCGCGCGGCGGTCCGCACCGAAATAGAACGCCAGCGGGCGGCCCAGGATCTTCGAGACGACGTGGCGCGGATTGCGCGCCACGTCGGCCATCTGGAAGACGATCTGGACCTCGCGCAACTCGTCGCGGGTGCGTTGCTTCAGCGAGGCGGCGAGCGGCCGTCCCCTGAAGAGAACCTCGCCTTTCCAGGGTGTCATGAGGCCGCTGATGACACGGCCGAGTGTCGATTTCCCTGAACCGGATTCACCGATGACGCCGACGGTCTCCGCGGCACGCACGTCAAGGGAGACGTCGCGCAAGGCCGCCACCTCCCGCTGGCGACCATACCCGGCCGAGACTCCGTTGACCGAAAGCAGGTGTGACTCTTTTTCGCCCCGCGAGGCTCTCTGCGTCACCTCTTCCGGCATGACATGGGCCGCGGCGATCAACTGCCTGGTGTAATCCTGGCGCGGAACGGTGATGATCGTTTCCGTGGGGCCGTACTCGACCATGCGGCCGTCTTTCAGCACCAGAATCTCGTCGGCGATCTGGGCGACGACGGCGAGATCATGACTGACATAGATGGCCGAGGTCTGGTTCTCGCGAACCAGGTTCTTGAACGCCTGCAACACCTCGATCTGGGTCGTGACGTCGAGTGCGGTAGTCGGCTCGTCGAGGATCAGCAGCTTCGGGCTGCACATCATCGCCATGGCCGCCATCAGGCGTTGCAACTGGCCGCCGCTCACCTGGTGGGGATAGCGTCGCCCGATTGTCTCCGGAGACGGCAAGTCCAGTTCGCCATAGAGCGCGGCTGCCTTGCGGGTGGCGTCCTCCCGGCTCATCAGGTTCCGGATCTGCGGGATCTCGGTGACCTGGCGGTTGATCGAGAGGGCGCTGTTGAACGACGCGGCGGCGCTCTGGGCGACATAGGAGATGTCGACACCACGTACCTGCTGACGACCGATGAGATCCAGCTGCAGCACGTCAGTGCCGTCAAGCAGGATCTCGCCGCCCTTGAAGGCACAGCCTGGACGGGCATAGCCCAGACAGGCAAGCGAGATGGTCGTCTTTCCCGAACCGGACTCGCCGATCAGCGCGACCACCTTGCCGGGAGCGACCGAGAAAGAGATATCCTGGACGATCGGTGTGCGCTCGCCACGCTTGGCGATGGCATCGACCGACAGGTTCTTCACATCGATGACGTTGCCGGTCATCACTGGAGATCTTCCGGCGAGGCGGCGTCGTTGCGGCGCAGATACCAGTCGACCAGGAGGTTGATGCTGATGGTGATTGCGGCGATGCAGAGTGCCGGATAGAGCGGCGTGAATGTGCCGTAGAGAAGGCCCTGCATGTTCTCCCGGATCAGGACGCCCAGGTCCGCCTGCGGCGGCTGGACGCCAAGGCCGAGGAAGCTCAACGCAGAGATGAACAGGATCGCATAGGTGAAGCGGATACCGAATTCCGCCGCCAGCGGAACCAGGGCGTTGGGCAGGATTTCATGCCACATCAGCCAGCCAAACCGCTCGCCACGCACGGTCGCGGCCTCGACGTAGTCCTGGACCACGATATCGACGCCGAGTGCCCGGGCGACCCGGAAGACGCGGGTTGAATCGATGAAGGCGATGGTGACGACAAGTACCGGGATCGACGGCCCAAGCGCCGTGATGACGATCAGCGCCAGCATGATTGCCGGGAAGGCGATAAGGGCGTCCACCAGACGGCTGATCAGCATGTCGAAGCGGCCACCGAGGACAGCGGCCAGAAAGCCCAGGCTGCAGCCGACGAAGAAGGCCAGCAATGCGATCGTGAGAGAAACGACGACGGTGAGCCTCAGACCGTAGAAGAGGCGGGAAAAGAGGTCACGTCCCAGATAGTCGCTGCCCAGCAACAAGCCCTCGCCTGGCGACATGAAGCTGCCGGTCGTCAGGATCTCGCCTTCCCTGTGGGGCGCCAGGAATGGCGCCAGGATCGTGGCAAGCAGGATCAGAGTGATGATCACCAGGCACAACGTGGCCGTCGGCGTCAGATCGCGCCGGGCCTCGCGAAGCGCTATGACGACGCGCTCGACCATCTACTTGGGGTGCCTGACGCGCGGGTTGGCGATGAGCGAGATGATGTCGGCTGCCAGGTTCAGCACGACATAGGTCGAGCAGAAGATCATCGCCGCGGCCTGCACCAGGGGGATGTCACGCGTCGTCACGCCTTCGACCATCAGTCTGCCAATGCCCGGAAAATTGAACATGGACTCGATCACGACGATGCCGGTGATGAGGTAGGCAAGGTTGAGCGCGATGACGTTGATGATCGGTGCAATGGCGTTGGGCAGCGCATGAACCAGGATGATCCGCCACTTCGGCACGCCCTTGAGAATCGCCATTTCTATCGGCGACGAGGTCAGCACGTTCAGGACAGCACTGCGCGTCATCCGGGCCATGTGCGCCATGACGGTGAAGGAGAGCGCCGTCACCGGCAGGGCGAGAACGCGGGCGTATTCAAGAAAGCCGTCGACGCGGTTCAGGTTGGCGATTGCCGGAAGCCAGCCGAGCTGAACGGCGAACAGGGATACAAGGAGGACCGCAATCAGGAAGTCGGGTACGGAAATGAGCGCCAGGGTCGAGGTCGAGATCAACCGGTCAATCGCGCTGTCGGGCCGGGTCGAGGCGACCAGGCCGAGCACGATCGAGAGCGGCACGGCAATTGCCGCCGTGACGGCCGCCAGCAGAACCGTGTTGCCAATGCGCTCGCCGATGACATCGTTCAGGATCGCCCCATTGGCCAGCGAGGTGCCGAGATCGCCACGCAACAGTTCTCCCAGCCAGGCGAGGTACCGCAGGTGAGCCGGCTCATCGAGGCCCAGCCGTTCCCGGATGTTGGCGACCAGTTCCGGCGTCGCTCCCTGCCCCAGGATGGCATAGGCGACATCACCGGGCAGGATTTCGGTGCCGACAAAGACCAGGATCGAGACGATCAGCACGGTCAGAATGCCCAGCCCCAAACGCTGCACGATGACGCTGAGGATGTTCATGGATTGTGCTTCGCGCGCCCCTTGTCCCCTCGAGACTACCATGGAACGGCCACCGCGGAAGGGACTCCTCCGCGGTGGCCGTCACAGGCAAAAGTCAGCCGTCAGACTCAACTCTCGACGCGTTCAAGCCACGCAGTACGGGCCATCTGGTAGAAACCGAGCGGCCCGGACGGGTGCGGCACGATACCCTGAACCTCGGTTCGGGAGGCGTCCATGTAGTCGCTGAACGCCATGGTGATGTGGCCGCCGTCGTCCTGGAGCATGCGTTGCAGTTCGCAATACATCTCCTTGCGCAGGTTGAAATCGGTGACACCACGCGCTTCGATCATGATCCTGTCGAAGTCCTCGTTGTTCCACGCCGTCTCGTTGTACGAGGCGCCGCCGGCAAAGGCGATCGACAGGATGAGATCGGGCACGGGCCGACCGTCCCAACCGGAAACGCACATGGGTTTCACCAGCCACGCGGTCTGCCAATAGGTATCGGCCGGCGGCTGGATCAGGTTGATGTCGATACCCGCAGCCCGCGCCGATTCCTGGAAGACCTGGCCGGCGGCAAGGCCACCCTGGCCCGGCACGTCGGAGGCGTAGAAGTCGATGGGCGTGCCCTCGAGCCCGGTCTTCTGAAAATGGAACCTGGCCTTGTCGGGATCGTAGGCGCGCTGTTCGATGTCGGTGCAGTAGTAGGGATCGATCGGCGAGATCGGGTGATCGTTGCCGACGTGAGCGAACCCCTTCATCACGTTGTTGATGATCGCCTCGCGGTCGATGGCGTACTTCATGGCCAGGCGGAAGTCGGGATCGCTCGTCGGCTCGCGGTCGAGCATCATGGCGATGTTGAGGAACGAGGCGCTCTTCGAGTTCAGCACCTTGACGTCGTCGCGCTGCTCGATCAGGCCGACCGCCTTGGGATCGAGATAGAGCAACACGTTGATGTCGTCGGACAACAGGGCGTTGGTCCTCGCCGTCGGATCGCCGATCGCCACCGTCTCGAATTCGTCGACCCAGGGTCCGTCATCACCCCAATAGTCGCCGTTGCGCTCGAAGACATAGCTCAGGCCGGCCTGGAAATCCTTGACCTTGAACGGTCCCGTGCCGGATGTGGTGTTGCTGAAGTCGGTCCAGCCTTCCTGGGAGACGTGCACGCGCGTATCGCTCAGGACGATGGGAAAGTCCGCGTTGGGTGAGGACAGCCTGAACTTGACGACGTGATCGCCGTCCTTCGTCATCTCGACGATCTGCCCAAGGTAGGCCTTGGCAGGCGACTCCGAGTCCTCCGTCAGGTGGCGGCTGAAGGAGAAGATGACGTCGTCGGCATTGAACGTCTTGCCGCTGTGAAAGGTGACGCCCTTGCGCAGTTCGAAGGTCCATTCGGTTGCGTCGTCGCTGACCTCCCAACCTGTGGCGAGCCAGGGTACCGGACGCAGATCGGGGCCTCGGTTGACCATCAGGTCATAGACCGAGAATCCGCGCAGGATGTCGGAGGTCGAGTAGAACGCTGTCGGGTCGAGCGAATCGATGTTCTGCGCGGCCTCGACGCCAACCGTGAGACGGCCACCCTTGACCGGCGATTGCGCCCTGGCGGCGCTCGTGATCAGGCCCGGAAGGACCGAAGCGCCGACTCCGGCAGCCGCCATGCGGCCGGCAAACTCGCGCCGCGAAATGCGCCGCTTGACGAACAAATCAGTCAGATAGTCGATCTTTGTCATGGATGCTTCCTCTTCAGTTTCAGGGCCGCCCGCGTAGGGCAATGGTACGTTCAATTCGAAACTGTGATCACACATTGTAGGGGCTTGGTGAAGCGATTCAAGGACAATGCGGACCGCAGAGATCTGACGACATTCCGGGCGTCGGTTCGCGCAGTCTCCTCCATGCTTCACACCACGGCGTCGCGCGGATCAGCCGGCAAGGACGCGGGTTCCGGGAACGGTCGGGAGCCCGGTCCCATGGCCCCGACGAAGGCAGGCAGGGGACGGACATCGATGCCTTCGGTGCGGGCCCGGCCACGCGCAGGCGTCCCAGGGGACGTCTCCAGGACGCCCTCGTGAACCCGGGTCCGGATGCCGGTCTTGCCTCTTGATGAACTGTGAGCGCCGTGGTCGTCTAATGGTCCCGTGTGGCATTGGGACTCTCATGACACCGAAAGAAGAACCATCGACGACACGCGATTCCCGCTACGACGTCCTCTTCGAACCGGTGGCGATCGGACCGGTCACGGCGAAGAACCGCTTCTACCAGGTGCCGCATGCGACGGGCACCGGCTGCGCCATGCCCAACACGCGCGCCGGAATTCGCGCGGCCAAGGCCGAGGGCGGCTGGGCAGTCGTGTGCACGGGCTACTGTTCAATCCATCCGACGTCAGACGATCGCCACTATCCGTTCTCGAGCCTGTGGAACACCGCCGACGTCAAGGCCCAGGCCATCATGGTCGATGCGGTGCACGCCCACGGCGCGCTGGCCGGCGTCGAACTGTGGCATGGTGGCGGCGTGGTCGCCAACAAGGTGACACGCGAGGCGCCGCTGTCTCCTTCCGGTATCGGCGAGCCGGTCTGGATCACTCATCCGGTCCAGCCCCGAACGATGGACAGATCCGACATCGCCCAGCTTCTCTCGTGGCAGCGCGACGCCGCGGAGAGGGCGCGCTCGGCGGGATTCGACATCGTCTACGTCTATGCGGGCATGGGATACCTGCCGTTCCAGTTTCTGCTGTCACGCTACAACAAGCGGACCGACAGCTATGGGGGTGCCTTCGAGAACCGTGCGCGCCTGCTGCGCGAGATGATCGAGATCACCCGGGAAGCCGTCGGTGACGACTGTGCGGTCGCCGTGCGGCTCACCGCCGAGGAGAACATGGGCCCCCGGGGTTTCCGAGGCGAGGTCGAGGGCGAGGCGCTCCTGGACCTGATCGGCGACCTGCCCGACCTTTGGGATGTCAAGCTCGGCTTCACCGACGATGGCGTCACGTCACGCTTTGCCGAGGAGGCGTACCACGAACCCTTCGTTCGTTACGTCAAGTCGAAGACCGGCAAGCCGGTCGTCGGTGTCGGTCGCTTCACCTCACCCGACACCATGGTGCGCCAGGTTCGCGACGGCGTCCTCGACCTCATCGGCGCGGCGAGACCTTCCATCGCCGATCCATTCCTGCCCAGGAAGATCGAGGAAGGCCGGATCGACGAGATTCGCGAGTGCATCGGCTGCAACGTCTGCGTGGCGACCTATGCCGAGGGCGTGCCGATCCGCTGCACCCAGAACCCGACCATGGGCGAGGAGTGGCGCCGCGGCTGGCATCCAGAAAGAATTCCGACCAAGGGGAGCGACGGCAGTGTCCTCGTGGTGGGTGCGGGACCGGCCGGCCTGGAATGCGCCCGCGCCCTTGGCCAGCGCGGCTATCGCGTGACGCTCGCCGAGGCGGGCAGGGACCTTGGTGGACGGGTCAGCCGGGAAAGCCGCCTGCCGGGTCTTGCCGCCTGGGGCCGTGTCAGCGCCTGGCGGCTCGGCCGGCTCGAGACCATGCGCCATGTCGAGATCTACCGCGAGAGCCGTCTTGCCGCCGACGATGTCATCGAGTTCGGCGCCACCAGGGTCGTGCTGGCCACCGGGGCGCGCTGGACAGCCGATCTGCCGGAAAGCCCCGACGGCGGCGAGACGGAGGTGTCGGTCGAGGTCATGACGCCCGATGACGTCATGGACGGCCACATGCCTTCGGGCGCCGCGCTCGTGCTCGATCTCGACCCCTACTACATGGGCGGCGTGATAGCCGAGAAACTGGCGCGTGATGGCCACAAGGTCAGCCTCGTCACATCCGCTCCGGTCGTCTCGCCCTGGACAGCCTACACCGATGAGCAGCACATGATCATGGTGCGCCTGCTGGAGTGCGGAATCGACGTCGTGACGGCCCATCGTCTTGTCGCGATCGATGGCCGTGGCGCGGAACTCGCCTGCGTCTACGGCGGCACGTCGCGAAGACTGCCCTGCGATACCCTGATCGTTGTCGGCACGCGTACGCCGGTCGATGATCTCGCACGGGCGCTTGCCGAACGCCCCGATGACATCGAGGCCGCCGGAATCACAGGAATCCGGCGTATCGGCGATCTCCACGCGCCAGGCGCGATCGTCCATGCCGTCGCTTCGGGACACCGCTACGCCCGCGAACTCGACGTTAACGACGCCGTTGTGCGCGTCGAACCGGGTGGCGGCACGTACGCGACAGCAAGCAACTGAGAAAACGGCAACGGACAACCCTTAGTTCGCCTGCAGCCGCGCACGAAGGGCAGGGTTGGGAGCATCGCAGAGGCCGACGCGAAGACATTGGGGTTCGCCGAATGATCATCCGGGAGCGACACGTTATCCGGTGACGGAATCGTGACTGTTCAGGACAATTGATTCACAGGCACACGCCGGATGTCGGCGGTGTTCTGAACAATCGGCGCGGATGAGCCGGTGAAATCCGATGGCAGGATTAGGGAATCTCGTCCATACTCGGGTCTTCAACAAATGCTCGGGAAGCTCGGGTTGTCATTTCTGGTCGCAGGGTCTTTCTCCCGCGTCTGGCGGAAGGTTCGCCAGCATAACGTCCCGGCCGGATGCGACGACGATGCTCAACTGTTTCGCTACGCCCCCTTACCTTCCTTTCGCAGCACGCCAAGCGGCGCGGGGCCCGACTCGCGCGTTCCAGATCTTCTGCACGACATAACCGGCGCGGCGAACAAAGGAGAACGAACAGCCGGGTTCCATGCCTGAAGCGTCCCGTCATCCCTCTCTCCCGGTCCTGTCCTATCCGTTGGCTTGCGACATGCAGGATGCCGTGCTGCATCCGCCTCAGGCCACTCCGGCGCACTATGAACGGTTCCGGCTGACGACGATCTCCGGAGCACTGGGCGCGGAGATCGTCGACGTCAATCTTGCGAGCCTGTCGGACACGGCCTTTCACGAGATCGAGCGGGCTATCGCCGATCACCTGGTGCTGGCCTTTCGGGAGCAGACTCTCGAACCGGCAGACCAGATCACGTTTGCCCGCCGCTTCGGCACCGTCGAGCCATGGCCCTATGCCAGGCCGATGGACGGCCACCCCGAACTCACCGAACTCGTCAGCGAGGCCGGCGACATCAACAACTTCGGCGGCTCCTGGCACACCGATTCAAGTACCTTCGCGAAGCCACCAGCCTACACCCTGCTCTACTGCGTGACGGCGCCGCCGGTCGGTGGCGACACCAGCTTCGCCAACCAGTACCTGGCCTGGAGCACGCTTCCGTACGACGTGCGTGCGGCGCTGGACGGTCTTCGTCTGGAGCACTCCACGGCCAGAGGCTTCGGCGACCACTCGCGCTCCAAGGGCTCCGCGGCCGTCACATCCACGCCCGTCAGCGTGCCGCCGGAACACGAGGACCTCGTGAGCATTCACCCTGTCGCTCGCACTCATCCGGTCACGGGTGACAAGGCGCTCTACGTCAACTCCGGGTTTTCCTCGAACTTCGAAGGATGGACCGAGGCAGAGAGCCGTCCCTTGATGAATGCGCTCGCGGCCCACGGCAGCATTCCGGAATTCACCTGCCGTATCCGCTGGCAGCCAGGGACTCTCATTGTCTGGGACAACCGCTGCACTCTGCATTACGCCCACAACGACTATCGCGGCTACCCGCGGATCATGCGGCGCGCAGTGGTCGCCGGCGAACGACCGATCTGACCCGTTTCCCCTTCGCGTCGGTGCAACACCCGGACCATGTCGCGGAGGCGGCCGCACCTCACTCAATGGGCCCTTTCAATTCGTGCGCCTACCGGGGCGATTGAATTGAACCCATACCCACAGGCACCAGTCACGGCGCGACTGTAGCGAGGCCCTTGGTGCGCTTGATCCCTTCCGGGATCGGTGCGTTAATTGCCCTCAAGCAGCTTGATTGTGACAGGGAGTACAGAACTCGGGAGGTGACAATGTTACCAGATCGGAATTCCGGTTTGTTGGGGAGTGGTCCGGTTGACCGTCGTTCGTTGAACAAGGCGCTCGCAGCTTCGGGATTGTCGATGGCAGCCGTGCCGATGTTCGCAAGCCAGGTTCGCGCTTCCGATCTGGTGCTCTACGAGTGGGCTGGTTATGAACTGCCTGAGTTCCATCCCGAATACACCGCCGCCACAGGTGGCAGTCCGGAGTTCACCTTCTTCGCAGACGAAGAGGAAGCGCTGCAGAAGATTCGGGCAGGCTTCAGACCCGACCTCTCGCATCCCTGTGTTGGTTCGATAGGCCGATGGCGCGACGCCGGAGTCATCAAGCCGATCGATACTACCCGTATCGAGCGCTGGGATGAGATCATTCCCAGCCTGCTGGAGTTCGAGGGGCTTGTCGTTGACGGCGAAGCCTATTTCATGCCCTGGGAATTTGGCTACACGGCCGTCGCCTACAATCCGGCGCTCATCGATCCGGGGGGTCAGGGCTTCTCGTTGCTCATCGATCCGGCGTTCAAGGGCAGGGTCTCGTGCGGTTCGCAAATCGACGAAGCGGTCGCCGTGGGCGGGGTGATCGGTGGCTTCGCCGATCCCTTCGTGCCAACCGAGGATGAAATCGCGCGGCTGCCCGATATCTGGCGTCAGCTCGTTGCGAATGCCCGGTTCCTGTGGTCGACCATTTCCGAGTACGAGCAGGCCATGGCGTCCGGCGAGGTCGCCGCTTCCTACATCTGGACACAGTCGATTCCGCCCCTGGCCGAACAGGGAGTGGAACTCAGGATCGTCGATCCGGTCCTGCCGTGGATGTGCGGCCTGGTTCTGAATTCCGACGGTGCGGGCGACGAGGACCTGGCCTACGCCTACATGAACGCAATGCTTGATCCACAGGCGGGCAAGGCACTGGTCGAGCTCTATGGTTACGGGCATGCCAACCGCGACACCTACCCGCTGGTCAGCGACGAGATTCTCGCAGCCAACGGTCTCAGCGATCCGGTCTCCCTGTTGAGCAAGGGCATCTTCTTCAAGGCGATCCCCGAGCGCGACCGCCTGATCACCATGTGGGAGGAGGTCCAGGCCGGCATCTAGCGGCGGTGCCGCCTGTGCGTTGTTGGGTTGATCCCGGTCCACGGAATGTCAAGCATGGAACTCCCACGTCTGTCGGCGAGCGCCGGCAAGAATGCAATTCTCGAGAGGCTGGTCGAGTCCGGCGCGGTCGTGGTCGAGGACATCTTCGATCGCTGCATGCTGAAGCGTTGCTGGGATGAACTCGCCGACAAACGGGCCATGCACGGGCCGGGACCGACCATCCCAGGTGAGGAAAACGAGGTCTTCTGGGGCCGCAACACGATCCGTTTCGCGAGCCTTGCCCAGCACAGTGACGCCTTCATCGAGATCATGCTGGACCCGCTCGTCAAGGACGTTGCCGATTCCTTCCTGGAAGAGGTCGGCAGCGACTACTGGATGAACACGGCACAGTTCATCGGCATCGGTCCGGGTGAGCCCGCCCAGGAGCTTCACCGTGACAATGACCTTTGGCAACGCGTCTACGAGTGGGCCTGGCCCAAGATGCCGGAGTTGAGTTTCAACACGCTCTTTCCGTTTCACTCCTTCACCGACCAGATGGGCGCCACGCGAGTCGTTCCCGGCAGCCATCGCTGGAACGAAAAGGAACGACGGCCCGATCCTGCCGAAACGGTGCCGGCAGAAATGGAAGCCGGCTCCGTCCTCTTCTATTCCGGCTACACGTTCCATGGTGGCGGTCACAACAGGACGAAGGACCGGTGGCGCTATGCCGTGCAGATGAGTTTCAACGCCGGCTGGCTCACGCCTGAGGAGGCGCATCCTCTGGCCGTTACAAGAGAACGCGCACTCAGCCTTCCCCGTCGAGCCCAGCGCTTGCTCGGCTGGCGCAGCTATCTGCCGGGAGGCGATGGCGGCTATGACCGCCTCTGGGTCAAGGACTATGAGGATATCCTGGCTGGCGAAGCCTGATGGCACGCTTTTCCTCGTGTGTGTCGTTTGCATCTTGTCAGCAATGAGGTTTACGGCGCAGGTCATGAGGAGCACCACTCATGCAGATTGACTTCACCGACAGGCGCGTCCTGGTGACGGGCGGTTCGCGTGGAATCGGACGTGCCATCGTGGAGATGTTTCTGGAGTCCGGCGCACGGATCGCGCTCAACGCAAGCACGGACGAGAGCACCGCCAGGGCCGTCGCCGAGATCGGCGCCGGAGACCGTGTGGTCGCGGCACCGGGTTCGGTTGCCCGTGTTGCCGATTGCAGTCGAATCGTGGAAACGGCAGTCGCGGGTCTCGACGGACTTGACGTGCTCATCAACAACGCCGGCTGGGGTGACGTTACGGAGCTCGGCACGACGACGGAGGAGAGCTGGAACCGAACCCTCGATACCAACCTCAAGGCCGTCTACTTCATGACCCAGTTCGCCGCTCCCCATCTCAAGGCAGCGAAGGGCTCGATCGTGAATTTCTCGTCGGTCTTCGGTCTGGTTGGTTCGCCGGGATCTTCGGTCTACGGCGCAGCCAAGGCCGGAGTCATCAACCTCACCAAGACTCACGCGCTGGAACTCGCACCCGACGTCCGCGTCAACGCCGTCTGTCCCGGCGGTGTCGACACCGACATGCTGCGCGAGATGGCCCTTACACTCGCCGATTCAGTCGAGGAGGGTTATGCGATCCTCAAGGAAGACGCGACGGCACTGAAGCGGATCGCGGACCCGCGCGAGCTCGCCGGGCCGGTACTCTACCTGTGCTCGGACCTTGCGCGTTTCGTCACCGGCTCCGTCCAAGTTGTCGATGGCGGAGAGACGATCGACTGATCGCGATCACATCGTGTTCCGGGACGGAACATCATGGTCGAACGAAGCGTATCGAATTCGCATCCGGTGACACTCTGACTTCGATCGTCGATTGAGCCCGTCGAAACTGCGTGAACGCCGCCGGTCAAGGCCCCGGAGAGATGGCTTCAATGACGGACTCGAAGTCGTGCGCGCCGTGACCATCGGCGATAGCACGGGATACAAGGGCGTGGATGGACTCCAGGTGGCCCGTGTCGAGGCCTGCCTTCCGACTTTCTGCAATGATCTGCTCCAGTGAGAGACTCCAGACATCCAGCGTTGCTCCTACGTCTTCGCCGTAGTTCCTGGCGATGGCAGACGTCATCATCTTCTCGAGGTCGGCTGACAAGGGGCCTTCACGCATGTAATCCGACACCATCAGCCTCAGAAACACTGTCGGGTCCATGTCGGCGGCCCGGCACATCGCAGCGCCATGCAGGACGCCGACGTAAGCGTGCAGGGCAAAGGCGAGTTGGGCGGCGACCAGGGTGGTCGCACCGCCCGGCGCTTCGGAAACGTGCAAGGGGTGTGCTGCAACGGCGCAGAGTGCAGGCCGCACAGTCTCGAAGACCGGCGTGGAGCCGGAACAGAGGATGGTTGCTTTGCCCACGCGCACCGTCGAGGGATAGTCCTGAATCTGGGCTTCCAGGTAGGCGATGCCGTGTCGTTCAGTCCATGCGGCAAGATCGCGCGATTCCTTCGCGGTCATGCTCGAAAGGACGACCAGTGTG